>JAGGUY010000014.1 GCA_021158265.1 Thermoprotei archaeon | reverse complement strand
TTAAAGGAACAATAAAGAAGCCTTACGGAGCAAACGGGGAACTAGGGTATCGTGGAGAAAAAATAAACGAGCTTCTCTTGAAAATGATTTGAGGTGCTATAAGTTATGGTTGTTAGGAGGAGGAAGAGGTCAAGGAAGCTTAGAGGAAATAGGACACATGGATACGGTAGAGTAGGTCAGCATAGGAAGTCCGGTAGTAGAGGAGGTTTTGGAGCAGCAGGTATGCATAAGCATAAGTGGAGCTGGGTTGTCAAATACGCTCCCAACTACTTCGGAAAACATGGTTTCACAAGAGCACCACCTATAGTTTTAGCTAGGAAAGTTGTTAATGTAGGCGAACTTGATGAAATAGCTGAAGACCTTGTAAAGAAAGGATTAGCTATGAAGGAAGGAGAATACATAAGCATAGACGTTAGAAAGCTAGGATTCAATAAAGTTGCTGGTAGAGGCAAAGTACTTAGGAAGCTAAAGGTAATCACAATGTTCATAACTGAGAAAGCTAAGCAGAAAATAGAGGAAGCTGGAGGTATAGTAGAAATCGTTAAGTAACTCCTTAAACTCTAAAATTAAGGATGGTTAGCGATGGGCTTCATTGATCTCTTAGGGAAGATAGCGTACTACCTACCTTCAGTTAAGAAGCCGGAGAGAAGACCATCACTTTATGAGAGATTAGCGTGGACGGGCGCTGTTCTTCTAATGTTTCTAATAATGGGTAATGTTCCATTATTTGGAATACCTCAGGAAGCAGTCGTTGAAAGACTAGCTATTTACACGCTTATCTTTGGAGCTAGAAACGGAACACTTATGCAACTCGGAATAAGCCCCATAGTTACCGCAGGAATAATTTTAGAGGTTCTTGTTGGAGCGAAAATAATAGAACTTGACTTAACAGATCCTGAACAAAGAGAGAGATTCACAGCGGCACAGAAAGGATTAGCCCTAATATTGGCTATAGTTGAAGCAACAGCATATGCTGTTTCAAGCTTTGGATTGAGGATTAGACTTACTCTTGAGCAGCAAATTCTTGCAATAATACAGCTTGTTTTTGCAAGTATGATAGTAATGCTCTTTGACGAACTACTGCAGAAAGGATGGGGAATAGGTAGTGCTATATCACTTTTCATATTAACAAACGTTGCCGAAGCAGTAACATGGAATATGTTTAGTATAGCTCCTTCTACGATTCCGACTGAAGGAACATATTATGGTGTAATACCCGAACTAATAAATAGAATATTCACAGGGAACGTGGTTGCAATATTTGTAAGAAAGAATCTACCAGACCTTCTAGGTTTAATAAGCACAATAGCCTTTATGCTTCTGCTAATATATCTCCATGGCGTACGTGTTGAAATACCCATAGCTATTCAAAGATATAGAGGCGTTAGATCCAAAATACCCTTAAACTTTCTCTACGTTTCAAACGTTCCAGTACTTCTATTCTCAATATTCATAGCTGACTACCTGTTCTTCGTACAGATAATATGGTCACAGTTTAACAGAACAAATACTAATTTCTTCTTGAATCTCCTTGGAACATTTGAGGTTTTAGAAAACGGAAATATAGTACCTACTGGAGGCTTAGCGTACTATCTCAGTTTACGTGGAGGAATACTCACCGTACTTGAGGACCCATTACGAGCAGTCGTATATACAATCCTACTTATCGCTGCTGCCATACTTTTCGGGCTTATGTGGGTTGAAGTAAGCGGTATGAGCCCTAGGGATCAAGCAGAAAACCTCATCAAATCAGGCATGAACATTCCCGGTCTCAGACTTGGATCAGTTAAAACTCTTGAAAGATTCCTTGCAAGGTACATTTATCCGTTAGCTCTTCTAAGCTCAATAATTGTAGGCGTTATTGCGGCTTCAGCTACAATTCTAGGTGTTTTCGGAGGAGGTATGGGTATTCTCTTAGCTGTAGGGATAATTTACCAATACTACCAGATAATAGCTTATGAGAGAGCCCTAGAAACATATCCGCTACTTAAGAGGCTCATAGGGGAGTAAAGACCTCCACCATTAACTTTTATTTTCGCCCTATAGTGGCTTTAGTAGCAGTAGAGATAATAAGCTACAATATAGCATTATATTAATGTACGCTAAGCCTTAATGGTAGATTAAAATGTCGGGTAAGGCGAAATCTCCGATAATAGTCATTATTGTTGGAATTCCGGGTGTAGGTAAAACAACAGTTCTAAAAAGACTTCAGGAAAGAGCTGTTAGGGAAGGATTAGATATTAAGGTTGTGAATTTTGGAGATTACATGTTTGAAGAAGCTAAAAAACTAGGTCTCATATCTCATAGGGATGAAATCCGTAAACTTCCAATACATGTTCAACTGGATCTTCAAGAAAAAGCTGCTAAGAAAATAAGGGAGGATGCTGAGAAAGAAAAACATGACATATTCATAGTTGATACGCATGCGTTAGTACATACTGCAACGGGGTTCTGGCCTGGGCTTCCAAAGCATGTTATTGAGAACATTAGGCCCTATTTGATAGTGAATATTGAGGCTTCTCCTGAGGAAATTTATGCGAGAAGAATGAGGGATGCTGGTGTAAGGTTTAGAATGGATGAGAAAAATGTTGAGGAAATAAGAGAATTCATGTTTCTAGCGAGAATATCGTCTATTGCTTCAGCTGTTCTTACTGGTTCAACAGTGAAGTTTGTTCAAAACAAAGAAGGAAGGGTTGAGGAAGCTGTTAAGGAAATATTGAGTGCTTTAAAGAAAATCTGAAAATTTTAAATAGCCCTAAACTGTTACATTAGAACCAGCCTTTATCAAGTATTACATGTTCGGCTAGGGGTGCTGATGAAGCAATGCCTAGACCGAGATTTAGGAGTAGGTCTTTGAGAAGAGTTTATGTTAGAGCTCCTGGCGGAGAGGTTAAGATACATTATGAGAAGAGAAAGCCTAGCCCTGCTAAGTGTGCTATTTGTGGTAAGCCTCTGAATGGTGTTCCAAGGCTTAGACCTGTTGAATTAAGGAAGCTACCGAAATCCCTTAGGAGACCTGAGAGAATGTACGGTGGAGTAATCTGTAGTAGCTGTTTAAGAACGCTATTGAAAGAAGCTATTAGAGGCTCAGTAACTATTGCTTAAACCACGTAACGTAATTGTGATTAGCGGACCTGCAGGTAGCGGTAAAACAACATATGCTCGTATGTTAGCTGAAAAGTACGGTTTAAGATATTTTTCTGCTGGGCAAATCTTCCGCAAAATAGCTAAGGAAAGAGGGCTTTCTCTTTCAGAATTAAGCATTATTGCTGAGAAAGATTATTCAATAGATATAGAGATAGATAGGAGAACTCTTGAGGAAGCGCTTAAGGGAAACATAGTTATTGATGGGCATTTAACGGCTTGGGTTGTTAAAGACATTGCTGATTTAAGGGTTTACGTAACAGCACCTCTAATGGTTAGGGTTAAAAGAATTGCGGAAAGAGACGGTAAATCTCTTAAAAAAGCATTTTACGAGACAGTTACTAGAGAATTTAGCCAGCGGAAAAGGTTTTTAGAACTCTATGGTGTGGACATAGCGGATATTTCATGGTTCGACCTTGTAATTAATACTGAAAAGTTTAGTGTTGAAGAAACGTTTAAGCTAATAGATATGGCTGCTTCTAAAATATTGAGAAAACCATAATGTTTATTAAACCACAACTCTTCTTACAGAAGAAACGTCTAAAAACCTTAAAGACCAATTGCGGGTGTAATCGTAATGCCAGCAATTGAAGTTGGAAGGATATGTGTTAAAATTGCTGGTAGAGAAGCTGGTAGAAAGTGTGTTATAGTCGACATAATTGATGACAACTTCGTTCTAATAACGGGTCCTAAACAGTTAACTGGTGTTAAAAGGAGAAGAGCCAACATTAAGCATATTGAGGTTTTACCGGAGAAAATAGATATTAAGAAGGGCGCTTCCGACGAGGAAGTCCTAGAAGCTATTAAGGCTAAGGGATTAGAGGACTTTATGAGGGAAAGAGTTAAGCCCGTTTTACCTCCAACATGACTTCTACTTTTAAGCATAGATTTTTATTTATACTTCTTCGAATAACATTTCTATCTTAGGGAGGAAGAGATTTTGCCCTACCTTGAAGGCTTAAGATTCCTCGAAAACCTAGATAAAATTTGCGATGTTAGGAGAAAATATCTTTTCAAGGGAGAACTTGAAACTGACGAGAAATACGGTTATTTCCCATATAGAAGACCCATAGACTACTACATTAAACATGGCGTGGTTAACCTAGATAAGCCGCCTGGACCTACAAGTCACGAAGTTGTCGCATGGATTAAGAGAATGTTTGGATTATCGAAGGCTGGCCACGGTGGGACCCTAGAGCCCCAATAGCCCCTTAAAATTAGGGGCTTGGGGCGGGGTTATCCCAAGGTTAGTGGTGTTCTCCCTGTAGCGTTAGAGCATGCTACTAAAGTTATTAGCGTCATAGTCCATAAAATTAAGGAGTACATATGTGTAATGCAACTTCACGGAGACGTTAGCGATGAAGAACTCTTGAGAGTAGTTAAGAAGTTCGTTGGCAAAATATATCAAAGACCCCCTCTTAGATCGTCTGTTAAAAGATCTCTTAGAATTAGGGAAATATACTACATTGATGTTCTGGAAAGAGATGGTAGGCTTGTACTTTTAAGGATAGGTTGTGAAGCAGGAACCTACGCTAGAAAATTATGTCACGACATAGGATTACTTCTAGGCGTCGGCGCCCACATGAGAGAGCTTAGGAGAACAAGAGCCGGACCCTTCAAAGAGGATGAATCATTAGTTAGACTTCAGGATTTAGCTGATGCACTATATAGGTGGAAATTTGAAGGTAAAGATGATTTGCTCAGAAAATACATTATGCCTATGGAGAGAGCTGTTTGCGAACTACCGAAGATAATAATTAGAGATACGGCTGTTGATGCAGTAGCTCATGGGGCAAATCTTGCTGTTCCGGGAGTAGTCGCTTTGCATGAGGGAATAAATGTTGGCGATAGAGTAGCAGTTTTCACAGTTAAAGGGGAGCTTGTTGCCTTAGGTAGAGCGAATATGAGTTCGAACCAGATCCTTGAAGCTAAGAAGGGAATAGCTGTTAAAATATCAAGAGTAATTATTGAGCCTGGACTATATCCTAGAGCTTGGAAATCCGGAAAGAAAGGTACGTGAAATAGCTATGACTGAACACTACTTCAGCGAAAAACCAAGCAGTATTGGTAAAAAGGAGATTATAAGCGATATTATAAGAGGAGTACCTGTAGAATTCATTGTTGAACCAGGAGTTTTCTCTAAGAGCAGAGTGGATCCTGGAACAAAACTACTCCTAGAAACAATGATTATTCCTGAGGAAGGCAATGTTCTCGATTTAGGAGCAGGATATGGCGCTATAGGTATAACTCTTGCAATAATAAATCCTAAGCTCATAGTCTACATGGTTGAAATAAATAGGAGAGCAGTTAAACTATGCAAGTTAAATGCTAAAAGAAACGGCGTAGAAAACAGAGTAGTTATTCTCCAAGGAAACCTTTATGACCCATTACCTAAGAACTTAAGGTTTAAAACGATAGTTTCAAACCCCCCATTTTCGGCAGGATCAGAAATTATAGAGAAAATAGTTGAAGGAGCATATTCGAGACTGGAAAGGCACGGACTACTTCAACTAGTAGCATACAAGGGGGCAGATATGCTGAAGAAGATAATGAGAGAGATCTTCGGGAACGTAAAAGTGCTTGCAAGTAAGAAAGGATACAAGGTGTTAATGAGCGAAAAAACCATATAAAATAAAAACTCGAACACAAAAATAACAAACACGCGCCGGGGTGCCCGAGCGGACTAAGGGGCTGGCCTTGAGAGCCAGTGGCGGTTCGACCGCCGCGCGGGTTCGAATCCCGCCCCCGGCGCCAAAAACTTCTCTATTTTCCCGCAATTACCTAAGCAAATGCTATCACAGACTATGCCTTCATACGATC
>JAGGUY010000005.1 GCA_021158265.1 Thermoprotei archaeon | reverse complement strand
GGTCGAGCCCGCCACAGTCATCACTTCTAGTTTATAGTAATTTAGTAGAGAATCTTTAAACTTGACCCCTATAGATAATGTATTAAGGAAGTGAACAGTTTTGTCTTCAAATAAAGAGTATTTAATGATAAAGGTCGAAGACAGCTTACTAAATGCTCTAAAGACATTAGCTCAAATTACAGGTAAGAACGTAAACGAAATAGCAAGTGAACTACTTTCACTAACGGAACCAATACTCAGGAAGGTAATTGAAGATAAAATAGTAAATTACAGTTCATTAAGAGAGGAACTTCATAGAACATTTCTCGACTCATTAAACATCAGAGCGCTTGAAGAGGACATTTTAGAAAACATTGGAGGCAATAGATTTTTTATGCTAGAGGAAGTCAATGTAGACCTAAATGAGAACACATTATTTCTTATGTTTCGAGAACTTGAATCTTCCCCCTACAATATCGGCGATTTATGGATTAAATTTAGCTTATTACCTGAAAAATTAGGGTTTACATTTTTCCTACCAAAATACGTAAGGAAAACCTCAACAATTAAACCTGCATGCAAATTAGAATACAATGTTAGAACTAAAGAGCATTTAGGCAAGCTTCTTGTAACAGTTGAGTTTAACGTAAGAAATCTGAAGGATATAACAATAATGAATGAAGCTTTGAACGTAATTAGAACGCTAAGAAGAAACCTAGAGGGTTGTGAATGAGCTTAAACGATTTAGAAACTGAAATTTTAAGGAAAATAGCTAAGGGTTCCTGGAGTTTTCAGAGTATTTCACAAGAACTAAATGTGCCTGTTTCTCACGTAAAAATGGCTGTTAAAGATCTTGTCATGAAAGGATATTTAAGAAAAATAGAATGTGCAAAGGAGAATTGCACTAAATGTCCTCTAAAAAAGACATGTCCATTTAGCTATGTCCCTTTAAACGTGGTTACGTATGTGATAACTGAGAAGGGAATTAGAGCTATTGAGAAACGGTTTTCAAAATAGTTTCTACAGCTTCAGCTTTACTAACAATTATCCTATTAACACTTATTCTAAGCATAGCGTCAGGATCCTTAAGCGCGTGTCCTGTTACAACACATACTACCTTATCCTTTTTACTTACTACTCCTTGCTCTAGTAATTTAAGATATCCCGCAATGCTTGAGGCTCCTGCAGGTTCAGCATCTATACCTTCCATTGATCCCAGCTTTGCCATTGCGTCAACTATTTCTCTGTCACTTACCTTTAGGAATAAGCCCTTAGACTCCTTAACTGCCATCATAGCTTTAGGCCAGTTTATTGGTCTCCCTATTCTAATGGCTGTCGCTATGGTTTCAGGTTTCTCGACGAAAACAGGCTCATCTAAGCCTCTTTCAAACGCTGTAGCTAGTGGTGATGCTCCCTCAGACTGTACACCAACCATTTTGGGAAGTTTAGGTATAAGCTTTAGTTCATATAGTTCCTTAAATCCCTTCCATATAGCTGAAATGTTTCCCGCATTACCCACAGGAACAATTACCCAATCTGGAACACCTAGTTCCTCAGCTACTTCGAAGGCTAATGTTTTCTGTCCTTCAAGCCTCCATGGATTAAACGAGTTTAGCGGATATATTTCCGGGTTTATTTCAACAACTTTCCTAACAGTATCTAATGCGTCATCGAAGTTACCCTCTATTTCGAAAATTAATGCACCATGAAGAATAGATTGAGCAAGCTTACCTAACGCTACCTTACCTCTAGGTAAAACTATTGCCGATTTAATATTTGCACGGGAGGCATAAGCCGAAACGGAAGCTGCAGTATTGCCTGTAGAAGCAACTATAACTAAACGTGAACCTATATGCTTAGCTAATGTTACAGCAACAGTCATACCACGGTCTTTGAAGCTTCCAGTAGGATTAGCGCCTTCAAACTTAACATACACATTACTTTGAGTTACAAGGTTTTCCAATTTTATTAAGGGAGTATCTCCCTCATGCAGAGTAACCGTTTTATCATAGAGCTGCTCGGAAGGAGGCAAGAGTTGCTTATATCTCCAAACACCTCTACCTTCAAAATCATTCCATGAAATCTTTGCTTTTGAAAAATCATATTCTACAGTAAGTAGGCCGCCACATTTTCTGCATTTATAAAGTCTAGGATCAGGAGGATATTCGGTACCGCAGCTTATGCATTTCAACTTAACATTAGATTTAACAACATTCTTCAAGACCTAAAACACCTTAAGTTTTCCTTTACGTTTTACTAAAAATAGATCTGTAATCTCTATAAACAGTTTCCCTCATACAAAATTACAGGAGAAAATAAAATGGAAAAATGCAAGAAAACATTGAGAATAAAGAAGGAAATCTTGAATGCAATTTTACATGAAGCTAGGCGAAGTGAAATTGAGATATGTGGTCTACTGTTCGGCATAGTTGTGAAAGAAGGCTTTAACGTTCTAAGCTATGCTTTAATAAGAAATATTGAAAACTCTCCTATAAGTTTCAAAATGGATCCTAGGGAAATGTTTAATGAAATAATTAAGCACAGAAATGAATCAATGGATGTTGTTGGTTTATTTCATTCACATATGTTATCGATAGTTCCTTCGGTAAAAGACCTGTATTACATGAAACTATGGAATGTTCCATGGCTTATAGTTGATAGGAACGGTAATTTTTCAGCTTATCTCATAGAAGACAATGAGGTTTGCTTAGTTAAAGTGTTAATTATCGAGTAGAAGCTTTCGGTCTTGGAACCCTTTTACCATCGCCTAGAACCCAGTATTCCCCATCACTTCTTATTTCAAGTTTCCATATAGGTGCTTCATGCTTAACTCTTTCAAGAACCTCTTTAGCAACATTAAATGCTGTTTTCCTATCAATAGCTGAAACGAAAATGTATACAGTTGTTTCCTTAGGTTTAAGCTTAGATACTTTATGATATATTCTAACATCAATCACATTAGGTTTTCTAGAGTATTCCTCAGCTATTTCTTTAAGCTTAGCGTTAGCGAAAGGTTTGTAAGCGTCATACAATAGTTCATAGACCTTAACATTATTTTCGACTATGCCTTTAACAAAACCTATGAAAACAACGACTGCTCCGCTTCTAATGAACTCTGGGTTTTTCTTCATGTCTTCGATAACGTTATCGATGCTTATATTATCTTCAATAATAAATCCTTCAGGTAGTCCACCAGAAGCTGGAGGGAATAGGAATACTTCATCGTTATTTCTAAGCTCTTTATCTTGTTTAGCGAGTTCACCGTTTACGAGAATAATTATGGGTTCTTCAGGTTCGGTTTCGTCAATATAGTTTGCTATTTGAGGATATTTCTTCACAAGTAATTCTATAAGGTCTTTTACTTTAGCTCCTTCATTAAGTTCGATAGTTATTTTCTCTGAACCTACAATATCTCTGTATATGGCGAACAGTCTAACATTAACTTTAATGCTAGTTCACCTCGTACCTATCTGGAATATGTCTCGCTTTATACTTTGCCTATAACTAAGGCTAAACATCCATGTACATGTAGAATTCCACGGGTGATGGGAACGAATCTATGAATTTTGCCTCTCTCCTTTTTAACTCAATATATTCGTCCAATACGGCCTTAGGGAATATTGGGCGTAGATATTCTCTGTCGGATTCAAGCTCGTCAAGCGCTTCCCAGAGTGTTCGTGGGAGCTCCTTAATACCTAGCTTCCTCCTTTCCTCCTCGCTCATATGGTAAATGTTCTTGTCAATAGGGTCTCCGGGATCAATTTTTCTCTTAATTCCATCAAGTCCTGCCGCGAGTATTGCGGCAAACGCTAAGTACGGGTTAGCTGACGGATCGGGAGGTCTGTACTCTATTCTTTTTGCACCTCTAACACCTCTATGGTACACTGGTACTCTTATTGCAGCACTTCTATTACCCTTGCTCCAAGCAAGATATACTGGGGCTTCATAGCCGGGAATTAGCCTTTTATAGCTGTTTGTTGTTGGTGAAACCATTGCTGAAAGAGATCTTCCATGCTCTATAAGTCCTCCTATAAAGTATCTACCTAGTTGGCTTAGTTCTGCATAATCATCGTTTTCATCGTAGAATAAGTTTCTACCGTTAGTGTCCCATAGACTTACATGAACATGCATACCTGAACCGTTATCTCCGTGTATTGGTTTAGGCATAAATGAAGCATACATACCGTATTTAGCAGCAACACTTCTTACAACATATTTTAGAGTTTGAACATTATCTGCTGTTCTAACTAAGCTTCCATATTTAAAATCTATTTCGCATTGGCCGGAAGAAGCTACTTCATGATGATGTGCTTCTACCTCTACATTAAAGTACTTGGTTAAAATCGATGACGCCTCGTTTCTAACAGTATAAACTGCATCGTAAGGATCTGGAACATAGTATCCTTCTTTTACGCGTATAAATAGAGGGTTAGATAATGAGCTTCTCTCTCTAGAAATCACCGTTAATGATTGTTTTACTCCGGGATTTTCAAAGTCTAGTTCCACCTTATCAAATATGAAGAACTCTACTTCGGGTCCCCAGAGGCTAATATATCCCTGCTCCCTAGCATATTCCTCTGCTCTTTCAGCTATGTATCTTGGATCCTTTTCCAATCTCCCTTTACTGAATCCCCAATAAACATTACCTATGAATCTTGCTGTAGAATTCTTCCATGGTATTATTGCGAAAGTTTCCGGATCGGGTTTGAGGACTAAGTCGCTCTCATCTATTGTTGAAAATCCCTTTATTGAGCTTCCATCTAACTTACCAAACCCTTTTATTGTAACTTCATTAGATAGCCTGGTCGATGGAAAGGTTATTGAATGGAGCTTACCAAGTAACGATGTAAAATGCACTTCTACCCATTCAATACCCTTCTCCTCCACTATCTCCATGATTTTCTCGAAGTCCATTGTAGACCATCTTCATCCATATACAGAACCCATAGCACATGAACATTATATATAGTTTAGCATCATAATGTCTGAACAAATATTAGCAGCATATAATGGATGATTAAACAATTAATTAGAATTCTGAATTTGCGGAAAGAGTATTTTTATAAAAAAGTTTAAGCTTTAAAGGCTTTTTCCAGAAGTTCAGCTACATCGTCAAGTGTAAAACCTAGTATTGTAATTTTTTCGGCGTATTCTTTAAGGATATTTTTTGCTTCATTTAGGCTGCATCCTTTAAGTTTATTCTCAAGTTCTTCGAGTGCTTCCTGCGGATATATGAAGAAATCTCCACTAATCACTATGTCATGTATTTTTCCATTGTCTATTTCTACATCTATTTTAACTGTCTTTCCTCCCTTAATTTTCTTAAGAACACTAGCTTTTTTCATAACAGTATCACCTCTTAAATATCCACTCTTTTGACTTATACTTTTCAACAAGCTCATCTGCTAGCTTCACTTCCTTTTCTGTAAGCTCTTCCCTTTCAAACTCGGCGTTAAGCGCTTTTGAGAAACCTTCGATTAGTGCTTCAATAGTTTCCTCCTTAGAAACAGTTCTGCCGAGTTCTCTTGAAAGTGTAGTTACCCTTTCAAGTATAGACTTAACACCATGACTTGCTAGTTTCTCCTTAGGGGCTTCAAGGGTTGAAGCTAACGTAATTAAGCCCGTATTGTACATTAACGTGCCATGCTGTAAAAGAGCTACTTTCTTCCGCGATTGTGCACTTCCTGAAATTTTCTTACCGTTAACTACAACGTCGTTTATAGGTACAAACTGCGCCTTTAACCCAAACTTTTCTATAGCGTAGACTAGTCCCTTACAGATTATTTCGTAACTTTTTAGAACATCTATAGCAACATCACCTATTGATGCGACAACAGAGTATGTTATTTCGCCGTTTACGTCATGGTAAACTGAGCCACCGCCCGTTATTCTCCTAGTAAATGGTATCCTATTTTCATTAAGAAAGCCTAAATTTACAGCATCATTGACTCTTTGAAAATAGCCTATGGTTACAGCGCTTGGATTAAACACGTATAATCTAAGGGTGTTCGGTATTTCTCCCTTATCCTTAAGTAAAAGCATTGCTTCGTCAATCGCCATATTCCAGTATACGTCACCTTCATTAATGATTAATCTCCATTTCTTCATGAAACCTTACACCTAATGTTTAACTTATTAGCTAATGATAAATTATATTTTCCATAAACAGCGTTGCTCACAGTAAAGTATTTATTTGTAAATGGCAATTGTCCTAAAAAGGAAACATTAACCCATTAGATGAAGGGTTCTACAGAGATGTATGTTCGAGCTTCGATAGGTACGCTGGCATCATTAGGATTGTTAGATATTAAAATGCTTGAAAAACCATATACAGCCTATATACTTCAGTATTCAGAGAACGGGTGCAAGGCTGAATGTCTTTTCTGCCCACAAAGCAGGGTTAATTTCTCGAGAAAAGATCTTGTTTCAAGAGTTGTATGGCCAAGAATAGAATTAGAGAAACTGATTAAAGCAATTAAAAGGAAAAATGTTTTTGCAAGAATATGTGTTCAAAACGTTATTAAGCCCTCTTTTGAGGAGGAATTCCTAGAAATAATAAGGAATATCAGAAGGAGCGATATAAGAACACCCTTAAGCGCATCTATAACGCCTGTCAGTAAAGAGCTTCTCATTAAGTTAAAGGAGCTAGGCGTAGACTACTTAGGTGTAGGCTTAGATGCAGCTTCACCAAGAGTTTTCAAGATCGTTCGAAAGCCATTTACATGGGGAAGATATATGGATTTCATAAGAGATGGTATTGAAGTTTTCGGATTAAGAAAAGTAGATGTTCACTTAATATTCGGTCTAGGTGAAAGCGAAAGGGAATTCGTAGAAACAATGAAGAAAATATATGAGCTAGGTGCGGAAATAGCATTGTTTGCATACACTCCAGTTAAAGGAACGTTACTGAACATTAAAGAACAACCTCCAATACTTTCGTGGAGAAAGATGCAGATAGCTAAACATCTTATAGAAAGCGGACAAGAAAGCAAAATGTTCTTTGTAGGAGATAGAGTGTGTTTCGAGAAAAACTTCTTGCAACAACTATTAAAGAACCTAGAAAAACATGTTAAACTATTTTTAACTACAGGCTGTCCTTCATGCAATAGACCCTTCTACAATGAAAGCCCGAAAGGCCCCTACTATAATTTCCCGTCAATACCTTTCGCTAAAGAAAGATTAGCTATAATCAGGGAGGATTTAGAAAAAATAATTGTTGAATGTGAGAAAAATGGTGAATGTTAAAGCATTCATTCCAGGCAAAAAATTCCCAGATATAAGCATTACGGGAACTTCATGTCCTCTTAACTGTGCTTACTGCGAAGCATACTATCTTCACGGAATGGAGCCAGCACCTACACCAAAGAAACTTTATGATACGGTAAGGTATCTCGTAAAAAGGGGAGCTAAAGGAGTCCTAATAAGTGGGGGATTTGATCTACAAGGAAAACTCCCAATAGAGCCTTTTCTTCCAACAATTAAGGATATTAAGAGAGACTTTGACATAGTAATTAGTATACATCAAGGGCTCGTGGATAAGGACTTAGCATTAAAGTTAAGAGAAGCGGGAGTTGATATCGTAGATTACGAAATGATACTTGACCCGTATGTTATAAAAAACATTAAGAACTTAAAAAGTAAAGATCCCGAAGATTACATAAAATCTTTTGAAATTCTGGAGGAGTTTGGCCCATACTTTATAGCTCCTCACATACCATTAGGATTTAACTACGGAAGAATACTTCATGAATATAAGGTTATCGACATTTTGACAGATTTTGACCCTTACATACTTGTTTTCCTAATTTTCATACCTACAAAGGGTACGAGAATGAGCGGCTCTCCAATTCCTGATCCAAAGGATGTGATTAAAATAATTTCTTATGCAAGAAGGAAATTCAAGAAAACATTGGCATTAGGATGTATGAGACCTTGGAAAATAAAATATCTAGTTGATCCTTATTTAATAGAGAAGAGTATTGTTGATAGGATAACTAATCCTCCTAAGTCCATAATTAAAAAGTATAATCTCAAAGTTATTGAAGCATGCTGCTCTGTACCTAAAGAACTACTTCATAAATTCATCTAATTCTGTATTGGTCTATAACTTCACTTAACCTTATTTTCTTAACCAACTCCTTAGCTTTCCTAATAGCTTCTTCATTGTTTTCTGCAGACACGTTAAGAACTATTTTTGTTCCCTTAATTCTCACTCTGAAGCGTCTCTCCCCAAGAAGCTCATATTCCTCTAATATTTCAAACTCTAAATTCTTCATTGTGAACACCCAAGCTCTCTATATAGTTTCTTGGCTATAAAAGGATATATTGGAGATATTGGGGCTAAAACTCTAATGTAGCTTCTCCTTGTGATATCACAAATATTTGTTAAACTACCTCCATTTTCTAAATATCCTTTAGCTAAACTTAGTGATGACGCAAAGCTCTCGTCAAATTTAAATTTAAGATGAACTATCGTAAATGCTAAATATTCAGCTAAATCCCATGAAGGAGGAATTTTCGATGAAGCCTGCTCTAAATCTATAGGTACAATGGTTCTATATTTGTCAAATACAAAATTAGAAGGTCTAGTATCGCCCAACGATAACCCTAGCCTATGTACTTTCGCTAGAAAACATCCCATAAGAAAACATATGTTTTCAAGGTCTTTAGAATGCAGTTTTTTAACCAGATCATCACCTTCAACATATTCCCTAATAATATACTTCTCATGCCAGTTTATTCCATAAATCATCGGAACCCTAAAACCTGACTTACGTAACAGCATAATAGCGTTTACTTCTCGCAACAATCTTTCACCAGCCGATAATGTGAAATCAACTGTTCCAGCAGTCCATAACCCTATAGGTAACCATTTTAGTGATTTCCAGTCTCTATATTTCTTCACAACAACAGGTACTTTTCTTCCGCGAACCGTCATTTCTCCTAAGAATGTATAGTTGATAGTGCTTCCTAAAGACCTAATATAGGAAATTTTCTCAAAGCCCCTATGGAACGGTAGTATTTCATCGTTAGCGCTTATATAGAGCTCGGAGTACGGCGATGGAGCTGCTATTCTCGATAAGAGCTTTCTAGCTTCAGGAATCAATACTGCTAAAGGTATAATATTTCTTATTTTCAAGGAGTACTCCATGTAGGGGATTAGTACTTCCTGAACAAGCCTTTCGGCAATAATTAAAGGCGCTATTCTCATTTTTCTTAAAAAGTTCTCGCATATCTTAAAAAATCCGGGAACACTAGTTGAACAAAGTATCCCTTGTTTTTCTAGATAATGTAGATAATTTAGAAATTTCGTTAAGAAAATGTTTCTTATTCTCTCAATGTTCGTTAAGGAACATATGTTTATAGGATCTAAATACCCTACAAGAGACCTATAAGATGATAGTAGGTCGTAAAATAGGTATAGTGGGGTAAAGCGTATTTTGGCGGCAAAATCTAAGCCTACTTCACGAACAAGTCTTTTAAGGGCAACTGTAATAAAGTTTCTTAACGCCGCGTATTCGATACTTTTAGCTTTAACAAGGTCCCCCACTATCTGATGTGAAAGCAGCATTCTTAGAAGAAGAAAGCCCCCAAAAATTCCATATTTAACATCGTATTTTAGAGTATTTTCGTTAATCACTATTGTAACGAAAATGTTCTTCCCAGTTCTCCTATAGGTTATTTTGGGAAAAAGTGTTTTTTCACTAACTACAACTACTTCCTCAAGATATTTTGAATCCCCTATATTGCAGCTTATTCTCACTCTGAAAATATGGCTCAGCTAAACCCCACCGTCATCAGCAGTCAGTGATCGAGGACTTCTTCATCGCCTCTTTACTTAATTACTCTACTTTAATTAGTTCTTTAAGCATTTCCTTTGCTTTTTCTCTATCTACCTCTTCAACCCTATTCTCGCTTAATGCTTTAACCAATTCCTCTTTAACATTTTTAGCTATTTCTAATGGGTCCGGACTATATTTTAGCTTCATAAGGTATCGGAAAGCTCTACCTTCAGGTGTAACTATTATTGAAAGAGCTTCTCCTTCCTCGTTCCTAAACAAGACCCTTACAGCCCCTATGGTTACATATGTTTCCTCCTTAGGTGCTTTAATTACATAGACATCCTCAAGGCCTTCCTTTACTGTACCTAAATATTCTACTTCGATTTCCATAGGTAAGGCTGGTTTTGCTACTAACTCCTCCCTTTTCTCAAGAACCTTAGGCAGAAGCTCCTTAATTTTTGTAGATGTTTCCTCTATTGGCTTATAATGCTGTACTTCAAGAGTATCCCATTTCCACTTTATTTTTCCATTCTCAATTTCATACTCGATAGTTATACGTACGACATCGCCCTTCTCAACACCTACCTCTCTAAACAACTCAAACAGTAAAGCGTTAAGTTCACCAGTAGCTCGAGCTACTTCCTTATTATCAATTTTTCCTTTAAGCGTAGCGAACATAACTCTTCTAAGCTTGTTAGCGTATGCTCCTGCTATTATTAAGCCTGAGGAGACTCTTGCCAAACCCAAACCCCTCCATATCAGAATATTATTTTTCTTCCTAATCAAAATTATTCATTAAAGTTTAAAACTGTCTTTTACGGAGTTCTAGTAAAAGACTACTCTGGAGTGTGCAATATGTGATGGACATACATATTCTCTCGAAGGAGGAAAAGGAGATAATTAAAATAATTGAGGAACATGGTGAGCTAACCTTCGACGAACTAAAAAACTACGTTAAAATCGAAAAACCTAAGTTAAGAGAGATTATTGCTGAAATGTTACGTAAGGGCTTACTAGTTAAGGTACCAAATTTTGAAAGAGGAAAATTTGTTTATAAAGTATCAAAGTAAAGTATTCAGCCTCTACTAAGTGCCTCATGAATAATTTCCTCTGCTTTACTGAGGTTCTTTTCTCTCTTTTCCTGATGCTTAATAAGCCATTTAATGAAGAGTTCCGTAACCTCTCTTTTACATTCTCCACATAACCTTAGCCCCTGTTTGCATTCCTCATATATTCTCCTCACCTTCGCCTCATCATCTATGTGGTACATAGCTAGTTGATATATTGCGCATTTTTCAGGTTCACCACCAAGCTTTTTTTGCAGTTCAGCAGTTTCTCTACCACCAGTATATGCGTTCATAAGCTTTCTTCGAACTTCAGAAGGGGGATCTTTAAGTGTAATGTAGCCCATAGGATCTCTCTTACTCATTTTAAACCCTGGCCCTTTAAGGCTCCATTGAAGTTTATGGTATACTGCTGCTGGAGGTATGAAACCATGTCTTCTAGCGTATTTCTTGGCTAAATCACGTGTTAATCTGATGTGCGGATCTTGATCTGCACCCACAGGAACAACTGTTGGTTTAGGGCCTCCGAAGTCTGGATGCTGAGGTAATAATATGTCACCTACCTGAACCATAGCTGACATGTACATTCCTAAGTGTTTTTCACCGTATATTGCTTCTAGAAGGTTATAGGTTATTCCTCTAGCAAAGAAGTAACCATAGCGCATAACATGAGGTTCTCTAGATTGCAAATAAATGTATGTTCTTTTAAGATCTATTCCTAAAGCTATGAGATCCGCTACGTTTTCAATAGCATAGTTTATCGATACTTCAAAGGGAATACCATTATCCTCCCATGCCTCTATATCTGCTATCGCATAGAATACCTTAGCTTTGGGGGATAATTTTTGAAGATATATTATTTGCTCTGCTGTCATTTTACTTCCTAGGTGAAATATTCCTGAAGGCTTTATTCCAGACATTACAGCGTACTCTTCGTTATTCTTAATAGCCTTAATTATTATTTGGAAATCCCTATGTCCAAAGACTATTTTTCTAGCAAAATACCTGTTAAGGAAAGGTAGTTCTTTAAGTAAGTCTTCTGTTAAAGGTTCTATACCGAAAACCTCAATAAGCTTCCCATAATCTTCAACATCAACTACTGACCATGGGTCAAATTCCCTCGGCATTTCCGTATTCACCCTTTTAAAAGGTCTTTTACGGCGTTAACTAGCTTACTATATGTTTCCTCAAGAGCTTGTGGTACTACCTTAACATCTGCTAAAATGGGCATAAAGTTTGTATCACCAAGCCACCTAGGTACTATGTGAATATGTATATGGTCTTCAATTCCTGCTCCAGCAACACTACCTAGGTTTATACCTATGTTGAAGCCATGAGGTTTAAACGCTTTCTTCAATAGCTTAACGGAGAGTACTGTAAGCTCCATGAGCTCATGTAGTTCATCTTTAGATAACTCCTCTAGGTTTCCTACATGCCTATAGGTAGCCACCATTAAATGTCCAGGGTTGTAAGGGAAGAGATTCATTAATATGAAGCCATTCTTACCTCTATAGACAACATAGTTTCTTCGGTCATCATCGGATTTAGCAGCCTCACATATGAAACATCCCTTAGGCTTAGGAGCCTCTATGTACCTTATTCTCCATGGCGCCCAAATTACTTTCACATTTAACCACCTAATTGCATTATAGGTTTAGCACGCTGGAACTTTTAAAACATACGTAAACAGAAAACATAGGATAAAATCTCCAAAAATAATAGATATAATATATCCTAATGTTATAAAAACTAAAAGCGGGATTCCCTGTGTAACCCATACAATATCGTCATATTTAAGTAGCCCTTTCTTAACGAGTTTTTCAAGCTTCTCTTGATGCTCATAATGCTCTTCTTCTATAGAGAACGTTAACCTATACTTAACCTTAATTCCTCCATTAGAAGAAACCTCATATATTGTTAGGGGATAGGAGAATTTCATTTTCAAATACTTGTCTATAGTCGTTGGGAACCCCAAGAACGTGTAAGCGATCTTATACTTCATGGGTATACTCAGTTTAGAAATAACTTTGTAGTTCATAAGATTCCTTATAATGTTCATTAATGGAACAATTAATGACGTTATAAGTGAGTTTATTAGAATTGTTAGTATGAATGGTAACTCTATTTTCAATTTGAAGAGGGGTTTAATGGGATTCCATGGGTGCATTATAGCGAGGACTATTAGTGCGAATAAATCTGCTCCTCCAAATAAATCTAGATAATAAGCTAAACCACCTATGCTTAATGCTAGCACTACTGAAACAGCTAATCTAATGAGGTTAATTATGGTGAAACCATATACCATAATTTCAAGAAAAGTTAATATTGAAGCAGTAACCCCGAATATAAACCACACTTTCAAATCTACTTCTCTATACTTTATGTCAAGTATTGAGGTGTATGTTAGAAAAGCTAATGTGACAATGATTTTTAGCTCTTCTATTGCATAGCTCACTTACTTTAACCCTAAGGTAGAACTTCGCTTATTGCTTTTAAAACTATTTCCTTCTTCCTATAGATGCCGAAGTTTTTAGCTAAAAACTTGTCAAACCATCCATAATTTAATGTCCCACCAGCAGCGAAGGGATGTCCTCCACCATTTAGCTTCTCAGCTATAGGTACAAGATTTATTCTACTATTACCTCTCCTAAGGCTAACTTTGCCTTCTGGAGAAATTACGACAATTACATCATAACCCTTCTTAGCTAGTAACTCTGCGATTTCACCTGCAGGTATTTTCCCTTTAACTAGAGCTACCTTAAACCCTTTAATTATATGAGTTTCTAGGGTTTCAAGACACTTATCAACCACTTCCTTTTCTTTTGAAAGAACTTCTTTAAACTTTCTTTCGAGATCTTTATTCCAAAATGTCCCTTTAGACAAAGTTTCTACAAGATTTTTTAGTGGTACCTCTCTATAGCTAATTATTTTCGAAAGTTTCTTCGAAATTTCATTTGAAAATATCCAGAAGTCTGCATCACGTGCTAAGAGAGCAAGCTTTGCTGCTACGGCGTCATCGGGAAGTAAGCTTCTTTGAACAAGTTCAGCACCGCAAAACCTCTCATTAACCACGAGTTCATCAATTATCTTACCTATTTTGTTTTTAGCTTCATCACTCCATAGGTGGTGGTCAAACCATCGGATTTTTACATTGTAATTATCCTTAATATTTTTCAATATTTCAGCTACTAAATCAACTATACGTCTATTTAAGCCTAAATCGGAAATAACTATTTCAGACACATCCTTGTTAAGAACGTGAACAAGTTTGGTAAGTGCATCATGTAGAGTTTGTGGTTCTGAAAAGAGCACTTCAAAATCTTTACCAATTTTACTGGCATATCTCAATACTATTGCTGCCGAAGCTATACCATCCAAATCTTTACCGTGAGTTAAACTAATTATTTTTGCCAAGTTCTAATCACTCTTATCTTTCAACCTAACATTTCTATTTCTAACTCATCACCAACTATATAAACTTTAGTTGAGGAAACCGAAACTTCTTTAATCATAGAACCTTTAATTAACGCTCTTTTAAATTTCGATTCAACCTTTCTCTTTTCGAGTAGAAACCTTAAAGCTAATCTTAATGCGTCACTTTTAGATAAACCGTGAGTTGCACAGAAATTTTCAAGAATAGCTGCCTCCTGATCTGAGAGCATTACAGAGACCATTTTTCCCATGTTTTCACCGACGTTTAAATAATGAAGCTATAGAAGTACATCTTCATGAAATAAAATCTAATACAAACAAATATATAAATTAATGCATCATTGTTCAATAATTCCTAAAGAATGTTGAACAAGAATACATACATACTATATAGATACTACATAGTATGTATGATGATGTCATTGGCTTAACTAAATTTTGTTCAAAGAGTTACCTATGCTCCTAAGGGATACTTTATTCTCAAGTTATTATTCTGAGGGATCTCTAATTCCTTCCTCAGTTATTACGAATACTGCTTCGCCTTCAGGTAAGTGTGGTGCATCAACTACTCTTGCTATTCTTCTATTACCTCTACTCTTTCTTAGCTGAACTCTTACTCCGGGAGCATGGTATAGCACATGGCCTCCTACAGCCTGTGTTGGATCACCGTAGAAAACATCGGGTCTAGCCATTACCTGATTCGTTACGACAACTGCAACATTGTATATTTCCGCTAGCCTCATAAGCTGATGAAGATGCCTATTTAGCTTTTGCTGTCTTTGCGCTAGATGTTCCCTACCAATATATTCAGCTCTAAAGTGTCCTGTTACGGAATCCACAACAACAAGCTTGATGTTCTCTCTAGGCACTAAATCGAAAAGCTCATCTACTACGGCCATTTGATGATCGCTATTTACAGCTCTAACATAATAAATGTTTGACATTACTTCGTCAGGATCTAAACCTAAAGCTCTAGCCATGGATTCTATCCTTTCCCATCTAAATGTCCCTTCAGTATCTATGTATACTGCCTTACCTCCTAGTCCGCCTTTCTCAGGTGGTAATTGAACATTAACTGAAAGCTGAAGGCATATTTGCGTTTTACCTGTACCATATTCACCAAAGAACTCCGTTATTGTCTTAGTTTCTACGCCTCCGCCAAGTAGTGCATCTAAGTTTTTACTTCCAGTGGTTATCTTTTTAACAACTGCTCTCTCTTTCTTCAACTCTAAAGCTGTCTTAATCCTAATATCTAGTGCTTCACGAGCAGCTTTAATTATCCTCTGTGCTGTAGCTAATGGTATACCTACAGCAGTACTTAGCTCCTGAGGTGTTGCTACAGCTATTGCTTCAAGAGTACTATAGCCCGCCTCTACAAGTTTGGATGCAGTACTCTTACCTACACCCGGCAGCTCGGAAATATCCTTTATTTTCCTACTCACCACGCACCCCTCATAAAAATGACTTACTCATTTGCACTTAAATTCTTTATCCCTCTATGAGGGGTTAGGGGTATTTAAACTTCGTTCTAGTAGAGTATGCCGAAACTATTGCTAAGAAATTTGCATGAAAACCTTAGTGGCACTTCATAATATTCGAGATTAGTTTCGACGAGTACTGTAGCGGATAGTTTTATATCTTCGAATCCCCTATCATACTTACGAAATATTAACGAAGCACATGGAGGTGCATTAACCAAAATGACATCAAAGATAGAAGATATGTTGGAAAAATACGCGAAAGCACCGAAGGAAGCAAAGAAAGATCCTAAAACAGCATGGGTAGAAAGAATGATGAGATCAGCAAAGAAATACTATAAGAGATGTCCATACTTTGACCATAAAACTAAGATTTGCTTTATTACTTTGGGTGAGAAGTGCACTCGTGAAGGCAAGTTCGATGGTTGTCCAATATTCCTAGATTTCCTTAGGAAAAAGTATGATGAATATACTTCTAAGGGTAGACCGCTACCAACAGACTTCCTAGACATTAGTGTTACATTTTAGGAAACAGGTGGTTTAGTAAGCTATGAAAGTGTCCGTTACTGTTAGGTTTACTTCGATTTTCGCAGAGAAGGTAAGCGAGATAATACCGCAACCTCTACAGTACCATACCCAGCTAACTTTACCTAGTGGGGATATTGAGAAATCGGAAAGTAAACTTAGGGTTCCATTTGTTTTTAACATGACAACAACCCCACTAATAGCCACAATAACATTAAAAGGCTACGTACTCGTAACAGGCCCAAGTAATGAGATAAACAATATTTTTGACGCAATAAATAAGAAAAAACCCCCTCAAAGCATTTTCCTCACAACACTACATTATACGCTAACTGAGGCTATAATAATGTCTAGAGAAATAGGAATACCGCCACCAATTCCAATACCCCAGCCGTCAAGAGGCGAGCATTTCCAGCATAGAAGCTTAACTCACGAAACAATATAGTCTTCATTATAGCCCAAAACACATAAATACTCGTACAGCGCATCAAACACATAAAACAAAATTTCATGGTTTGATTATTTTGAGAAGAAAGAGTAGAAAAACAGGACCTTACAAAACAACATATAGTTTCAGCATATATCCTAAAATAAACATAAGCTCAGATGATTGGTTGAGGAAGGGAGCAAAAATAACTGTCACAATAAAGGACGTTGACGATAAAGGCAACGGAATAGCTCATGTACACGGAGTAAAAATCATAGTTCCTAAAGCATCCATTGGAGATAATGTAAAAGTTGTTGTTGAAAAAGTAAAGGGAGATACAGGATACGCTAAGATAATCGAATGGATTAGCTAAAGCAGAAAGGTAGCAATGAACTTCAGAGAGGTTATTTCCTTCGACTTCGATGGCACATTAGCTAATACAGCCCCAGCTATGGAGAAAGCAGTTACTATATTAATTAAAAACATTTCTTCACTTACAAATATCAGCTATAAGGAATTGTACAAGCATTTTACAGCAATTTCAGAAGACCTCTCAAGAAAGGGAAATTACAGCAGACACATGTGGATAAAGAAAACACTTGAACACTTTAACGTAAGCATAAGAGATTCTGAAATAACTAAGCTTGTAAGAGAGTATTGGGAAATCATTATTGAAAATACATGCTTATATACTGATGCTATGGAGATTTTGGCTTGGCTTAAAAAGAAGGGCTACATAATCGCAATACTAACGAATACTGATGGATCATACGGTATTAAGAGGAAAAGAATTGCAAAAGTTTTTCCTAAAGATTTCTTTGACACCATAGTTGTAGCAGGGGATGATACTGAAAAACCTAAGCCTCATGTTGAAGCATTTTACATGCTAACTAAGACATTAAATGTTGAACCTGAAAAAATAATGCATGTAGGTGATGATTACCTATCCGATGTTGTGGGAGGGCTTAAGGCGGGAGTTATTCCAGTGCTTATAAGTAGGGAGGGTAAGCTTTCTAACGTGGCTAAAAACACCATTGTAATTAGGAGTTTAAGAGAACTACTAATGTACTTATAGTATTACTGCTTGTAGTTACTAAATTTACTTGCTTACCTCTTTTACGACAACCATGGTTACAGTTGATTTAACAGGTTTTATTTTCCTAATTTTGTTGAAAACTATGGATCTAATGTCATCTAAGCTTTCACCCTCTATTAAAGCCACTACATCATATATTCCGTAAACTAAGTATGCCGACTTAACCTCAGGATATTTATTTAGTTCTGCAAGAACATCCTCTTCTGTTCCAGCTTCAGTACTGATTAGAACAATGCCTTTAACCATTGGTTAATCCCCAAAATATATAGGATTAGTATTGTAGTTAAACTTAACTTATTTAAAGACGCTTAGAAACGGCTTGTTAAAACGTAAAGATTTAAGTATTATAGCATCTTACAGCATATTTGACTTAAAACACCGGTGAAATCTTATGAGAATACTTGCAATACATGCTGAGAAGTTTTCATTTGAAGTTAAGCAGAAAGCCATAGATAAAGCTGAAGAAGTACCTAATGAAAAAAGAAAATATTCTACAGAAAACGTACTTGTTGTTTTCACAACAGTTGAGGATGGCGATGATAAAAATATTGAAGCTCTTACCGAAAACGCAGCCAATGAAATAGCTGAAATAGTTAACAAGGTGAAAGCTAGCGAAGTAATTGTTTATCCGTACGCGCATTTGTCGAAGAATTTAGCATCACCCAACGTTGCAATTAGCGTTTTAAAGGAATTGGAAAGAAAACTTAAGGAGAAGGGATTAAAAGTTTTTAGAACACCCTTCGGATGGTATAAAGCATTCGAAATAAAATGTTTAGGTCACCCACTATCTGAGCTTTCAAGAGAAATAAAGCCCGAAAAGCCTGCTAAGGAGGTAAAGGAAAAACACGAATATGCAATATTGACACCTGATGGTAAGCTATATTCTCCTGAAGAATACGTTTTCGAAGATGAAAACTTCAAAATACTTGTTGAAAAAGAGGCTTTAAAGAAAGAACTACCTGGCGGTAAACCGAAAATCCCGGAATACTGTGCTAAATTCGCCATAGAATGGGAACCATATTCAGACCATGGGCACATGAGGTTTGGACCTGAAGGAGCACTAATAATGGACCTATTGGCAGAGTATTCATGGCAGGTCGTTAGGAGCTTAGGGATACCGGTGTTTTATATTAAAGGAACAAATATGTTTAATTTGAAAATAGATGCTGTAATGGAGCATGCTAAACTCTTCGGATCAAGACTTTACAGTCTAAAAGTAGACAATAACCAGTTAATACTAAGATTTGCCGCATGTCATCAACAATTTGCGATGCTTAAGGACTGGATAATAAGCTATAAGAACCTACCTTTCGGAATGTTTGAAGTCGCAGATAGCTACAGACTTGAACAACCAGGAGAAATAACACTATGCTTTAGACTAAGGAAATTCGTAATGCCTGACTTACACATAATAACTAAGGATCTTGAGGAAGCTAAGAAAATAACGTTTCTCGTACAGGAGAAAATATTTGAGGAAATAAGAAAGATAGGTAGAGAATACTATGCGATTTACAATACCACGAAGAGCTTCCTAAAAGAACACTGGGATTACGTGCTAGAGCTTGTTAAAAGAGAAGGGAAACCCGTCCTCTTAGTATTCTATCCTGAAGGAAAATACTACTGGGTAATAAATGTAGAATACATCATAATAGATCATTTAAAGAGACCAAGGGAAATAGGAACATTCCAAATAGACATAGGTAACGCTAAACGCTTCAACATAACATATCGCGATGAGAAGGGAGAGATAAGATATCCTACGATAATACATACAGCAATAATAGGTTCCCTCGAAAGATATCTTTACGCAATATTCGATACCGCAGCCAAAATGAGTGAGGAAGGTAAGAAACCTAGATTGCCAACATGGCTATCTCCTGTTCAAGTAAGAGTAATTCCGGTAAGTAAAGAATTCCTCAATAAAGCTATCGAAATAGCTAAGAAAATAGAGGAATCACAAATACGTGTAGATGTAGATGATAGAGATGAAACGTTAGGAAGAAAAATAAGAGAAGCTGAAAAGAGCTGGATACCATACGTAGTTGTCGTAGGCAAGAAAGAAGTAGAATCTAACATACTAACAGTAAGAATCAGGGGCGAGGAGAAAGAGAACATTAAGGAATTAACGCTTGAAGAACTAGTAAAAATAATTAAGGATGAAACAAAGGGTTATCCATGGAAACCTTTAACTATGCCAATGCTACTAAGTCAAAGACCTATATATAAGAGGGAGTAAAATAGTTTAAAATGCTAGTGATGAGGCTGTCGCTGCTGAAAGTAGAAGATGATGTAATGAACCTCCGCTGAAACTTTTAAGTAATTAAACATAAGGGGTTTTCTTGCAGAAGCTTTTACCCTCTTACATTCTTAAGGTGCTTAAGGGAGTTAGGATTGAGAGCAAAATAGCTTCTAAACAACTACCTAAAATTGAGGACGTAATTCAAGATAGCAATAATAATGTCCTCTATATCATTGTTAGTGATAGACCTGATAGGAGCGCATTAATAGGGTACGGAGGTCTGATAATTAAGAAAATAAAGAGAGAAATAAACGTTAATGAAGTAACAGTTATTGCGAAAACAGATCTTCTCATTAAAAGGAAGCGTATTAGCGAAACAATCATGAAAGCTAAAGCTATTATGAAGAGAAGGAAAATTCCGCAAGACATTAAAGAATTTCTCGAAATTCTCATAGAACAACTTAGGTTAGAAAAGAAATTTCCTCCGAGAATAATAACTGAAAGAGAGAAAGCAAAGAACATAAAGGTTTTAGTTGCTTACTCTGGGGGAGTTGATAGTACTGCAGCTCTTGTTTTACTCAAGAATATGGGCTTTAATGTTAAAGCAGTAACTGTAGATCCGGGACCTTTTATTTTACCTAACTGGGTTAGAGATAACATTGCAAAAGCTATTAAGTTGCTATCTATTGAACATGAGTTTATAAAGCCTATAGTTGATTTTCACGAAATAATAGAACACGCTAAGGAAGGAACACATATGCCCTGTAGCTTATGTTATCCTGTGCTTACAAGTAGCGTTTATATGCATGCCGTAGAAAACGGAATCAATATTGTTGCGTTTGGAGACCTAATATCTACATCGAAATACTCACTAGATTTTCCCTTAAGAAAAAAGTTTTTGCTTAGAGTAAACTTACCTGGAGCTTTAGCCCTCACGAAACATGATACTAAACTATTGTCTAAAGGAATCGTTGATTGGAAGCCTTTGTATGGTTGTCCGCTACTTAGAAACTCTATGAAGAATCATAGATGGATGAGATACATAGCTATTGAAAGAGTACTTAGGGAGGTACGTGCAGGAATTTTAGAACCCATGGATGGGCTAAGATATATTAAGTCCATTCTAAAACTAGTAGGGAAATGAGAAGTTAAAGAAATGAGACTATTTCAACGCTAAAACTACTTCGTAACCTTTTTTCGTTAACTTATAAAGCTTCTTTTTACCAACCTTTTTACTTTCAACAAGACCTGCTCTTTCTAATTCCTCTAAGTGCTGATAGATTGCTTGCACGGAAACTGAGAGACCTAGTGTCTTCCATATTTTGTAACCATGCATTTCTCCATGCTCCCTTAGAACATTCAGTATTAGTGCTTTAGTGCTTAAGCCCGCTAATCGTGAACCATATTTTCTTCTTGAAGGCTCCTTACTGTATGTTAAAGGCACCTTAAGCCCAGTAGCAGGGGCTAGAACAACTATGTTTTCAGACTTGGAAATATTCTCGGTTTTCCTAGCGAAAACAGCTAGGCCAGCAAATGCTGCCGCTCCGGCTGGCTCTATAAATAAACCTTCGGATTTAGCAACAATACTTACATAGTTTAATGCTGACGTGTATGTTATCCTTACACCGTATGTGTTAGCATAATCTAGGTACTGTAAGATATGTTTGAGGAGAGGTGTTTTACAGACATCAAGCCCTGGGATGTGTTTCTTAACAATTGATGCTTCCTTCTCATTTACTACATTGTCTTGCTTTAAGGAATCAACTATTGGAGAACATACATTCGATTGAACAACCAATATTTTAGGCTTTCTTTTAAGAATGCCTATATTTACTAGCTCATTAAATCCGATAAGTGTTGAAAGTAGTGTTAAACCTGAGCCCGCCGGGATCACGAGCCAATCTATTCTATTAAGTTGCATTGCAAGCTCATAGGCTATTGTTTTCAGCCCCTCTATTGATAATGTGTTTTCCTCAGCTGTAGCTTCATAGATTCCTTCGCTTAAAACTAGCTCTTTAGCTTTAACCACAGCTTCATCAATTATTTTGCCGTACTCGTATATTTCGGCACCGAATGCTTCCATTTGAAGAATTTTACCGTAATCCGCATTTGATGGAACTACCGCGACACATTTCAATCCAGCTTTTGCTGAATAAGCCGATACTGATGCTCCTAAGTTTCCATCAGTTGCGCAAACAAGTTTCTTTGCCCCAATATGTTTCGCATGTGAAACTATGAGAGTTGCAACGCGGTCTCTAAAACTGCCTGTTGGATTTCTCGTTTCGTCCTTAATAAAAACATTTTCAAGCTTTATCAACGAAGCGAAGTTCTTAGCTTTAATAAGCGGTGTAAATCCTTCATCCAAAGAAACAATGTTTTCGCTAGGTATTTTAGGTAAGTAATTAGAAAACTTCCAAATACCTGGATGCTTCGTGAGTTTAAACTCCTTTTGCTTAGGAATTTCTGCTCTTACAAGGCTACTACAGTATGGGCATCTAATGCTTGGTCTTGTAAAAGTCCTACCGCATTTTGTACAGCGGAATTTTACGTTATTCTTTCTCTTTAATGTAATCTTCAAAACTAATCTCCTTCCCTCCCTTAACAACCTTTATCTTTAAAGGAAGTCTCACATTAAGTCCCAGCGCTAAGAATAGCTGGTAAAGTTCATAAGCATCAATTGATTTAACATTGTTTTCAACTATGTATTTCGCTAGAGCCTCTATTACCTTATCAATTACCTGTGAAAATTGTTCTTCAGCTGCTTTTAGAACCTCTACTGCTTTTTCATCGCTTAAAACCGAAAGTACTATTTGTCTAGGATCTTTCCTTTCTTCCTCTCTAGGCTTTCCTCTAGAGAGCATTTTCTTTTGAAGCCTAAGCAATTTTAACCTTATCTCTGGCGGTAAATCTTCAAACGTCATTTAAGACCCCTAGGATTCTTCTTTATTCTCATACTTAACTAAATACCTAACCGTTTTATAATGTAATGTATTAATCCTAAATATAGGTGTTGCTGGTGACTTCAGGAGCTATAGCATACGTTATGAATTTAGACGATTTCGCAAGAATAACAAAAGGTACTCAAAGATTCTTCTGCATAAGAACGAAGGAAATGGTGAGAGAAGTTGGTCTGCATCTAATATGTACTGCTAAAATCGACGATACCATATATGTTTATGAAGAACTCGACATTGTAGATGATCCCAAGGAGTATGAGGAACGTATCAAGTACTTTAAGAAGAAGGTTAAGGAGAAAATGCCCGACGCTGTAATGGGGTTTGTAGCTTTCGATGTTAGACAGCTTCAAGAAGCACTAAACTTCGGGGAAAGCGTAGCAAGCCCCTTCTAGAAAAACCGTTGAGGTAAGATAGTATATGGTTGAAGTACTTGTTTCAGCCCCTGGGAAAGTAACTCTATTTGGAGAGCACGCAATAGTTTATGGTGAACCAGCAATAGTTACAGCTATTTCTAGAAGACTGTATGTTAAAGCTGAACCTAGGAGTGATAAGAACCTTAAAATTTCAGCCATGGACTTAAAGATTCCTGGAGTAATTCTCACATTTGTAAGCGATACAGGAGAGCTAACATTAGAAACAGATTATGGAAGAGTTGTTTCGGCAGTAAGCTATGTTAAAAAGGCTATTGAGCTAACCGCAAACTATGTTGGAGAATTTAGAGGAGTAAATATTGAAGTTAGATCATCAATGCCCGTAGGCGCGGGATTAGGTACAAGCGCCGCAGTTGCTGTAGCAACAGTCGCTGCATACGCTTACGCACTAGGTTACGAACTTTCTAAGAAGGAAATAGCTAAACTCGGACATAAAACGGAACTCGAAGTTCAAGGTGCAGCTAGCCCTATGGACACGTCTATAGCAACCTATGGCGGAACAATATACATTAAACCGGAAAAACCGGAACCTATAATCGAGCATTTAAAGCTTACTGAGGAATACCCTTTAGTGATAGGTTATGTTGAGAGGAAAAATACAACAAAGGAGCTTGTAGCTAAAGTTAGGAAGCTTAAGGAGAAAAAGCCGGAAATAATAATGCCGATAATAAGGCTCATAGGAGTATTAACAGAAGACGCTAAAAAAGCTCTCATAAGCGGGGATGTTGTTGAGCTAGGTGAGCTAATGAACATAAACCATGGGCTCCTAGATGCACTAGGTGTTTCAACAAAAGAACTTAACGACTTAGTCTACGCAGCAAGGCAGGCAGGCGCATTGGGTTCAAAACTTACTGGAGCTGGAGGTGGCGGATGCATGATAGCTTTAGCTCCAGGAAGAGTTGCCGAAGTAAGTACGGCCATAGACATTTTAGGAGGACAACCCATGGATGCTAAAATGTCTGCTGAAGGATTAACTGTTGAGGTAAAGAAATAATATATAGAGCGAATAGAGAATAATCACAGACCGCTAGATTGATGGATGAAAGATTTGGTTCTTAAAAGAAAACTAGATGGGAAACTGAAGAAAGAACTGTTCTTACTAGCCTTAGCTATTTTACTCTTGATTACATCAAGCTGGATTGCTTGGAACTATTACGACATAAGCGTGTTTCTCGAGTGGGCTAAAATAGCTGAAAGCAAAAACGTTCTAAGAATATATAGTGATGCAAGAAAAGCAGGTTATATGCCCCTAGCGCCGATAGTCTTCATAGCAACATACATTATAGCTAAAGGAATCTTTGAAGCATTAGTTCAAATAGCAAGCATTATCGGAGCATACTATCTAGACTTCATGAAGTTATTCATGAGAATCCCCTTACTTTTAGCAATAATTGCAACAGGATTTTTACTTTACAAAAGAGAGGGATGGAGTGTTG
>JAGGUY010000043.1 GCA_021158265.1 Thermoprotei archaeon | reverse complement strand
GAGTTGGAATAGAGGTGAAAGAATGTCTGGATTGTCAGTTAGCTAATATAGCAGTATTGTCCATTCCACTAGTTTCCCTGTTAAAGGATCTACTTTAAGCCCTAGTACTTCAAGTGTTGTTACACCTATGAGCACTTTGTCTATTATGTCCGATATTAATGCTGGAACAGTTTCCTCCTTCCCTTCAATTTCGATCCATATGCGCGTTCTATCCAGCACCAGCTTTCCTGCACCTGTTTCAGCAACTGTTTTACCCGTAATTTTGAGGCTAAGTTGCTCAGCGAGCTTCCTAGGAATAACAGTTAAAGTTGCTCCAGTGTCAACTAAGGCTTCTACTTCAACTACTTTACGTTTCTCAGGATCCCCCAGCTTCACCTTAACCCATATGTGGCCCAAAAACATCACATGCTAAATATGCTGGACGAGTAGGTTATAAGTGCTAATGAAAATTGCTTATAGAGGAAGGATTTATTGCTTGATGACGCTAAATTAATATATGCTTACATGCCTCTTAATAGTAAATGAACCTGCTAGGGAAGGAGGCTTCGGTTTTGGGCTTAGTTTTTGTTGAAGGTGTTGTTAAGCATGGTGAGAGAAGCGTTAGAGTTCGTTTTCTCGTAGATTCCGGAGCTACATACACTGTTTTGGCCAAGGATGTTTGGGAGAAGCTTGGTCTTAAGCCTCTTGGGGAAATGGAGTTTATTCTTGCCGATGGAACGGTTATTAAGAGGAGGATTTCCGAAGTACTTCTTGAGCTTCCGGGGTATGGTGAGAGACATACCCCTGTTGTTCTAGGTGAAGAAGGAGACGTGAACCTTTTAGGGATGGTTACGTTAGAGATTTTCGGGTTAATTCTTGACCCTTTCAGGAGGGAGCTAAGGCCTATTAGAGCATTTATGAAAACGCTGAGGCATCCTACTTCATGAGTTCCTTATGTATTAAAGCTATTTATTACTACTTTTGTAAATTACATGGTGGTTAGTGTGGGTTATGTTACTGTTTCCGCTAAGGTTAGAAGGGAGTTGTGGGAGAAGCTTAGAAAGTACAATGTTAATGTTAGCGAAGTTATTCGTGAAGCTTTAGCTAGGAAGGTTAGGGAAATCGAGGTTGAATGGGCTTTAAAGGTTATGGACGAGATTTCCTCTAAAGCGAAACTTCATAAGCCTTCTTCGGAAATAATTAGGGAGCTTAGGAATGGACGTTGAAGCTTGTTTTAGACGCCAGTGCTATTGCTAAATGGTTTATTGTAGAGGAGGAATCCGGAGAAACGGGGAAGCAGGGAATTACAAGTGCTGTGGAGGGAATCCCGAATTTTTTATTTTAGAAGTGGGATTTTTCTTGGGAAAATTTATCTTCCAGTAATGTAACGGGTTGAACGCATGCGTATGTTGCGTGCTTATATTTGGCTTCCGGATCTATATAGGGTTCCATATGTTTATTGAGGAACTGCATTTTTGTAATACCGTAGCATGTTTGGGCTAAATTTTTAAAAGATACATGTTATGCATAGGTAGAATTGCCTACAACCTATTCTTCTAATGCTTACTTTAACCTATGCGGAGGCGGGTAATGTTAATGCGTATGATAGGTCATAAGCATGGTGTTTCTTTAAATTCGCTTAGTACATTATATGGAAACTCCAATGTAGACGAGGGTAAAGGAGGCGTTTAGGTTAATGGTTTCGAAAAGTGAGGCTGTATTGGAGGATAGGGGGTTAGAGGTTGTTAGGGCTGAAAAAGAGTATGTTGAAAGAGCTAGCTGGGAAGTACGTGAAAACGCAAACATGAACGTAAGCTATAGTAATTTCAGAAACTTCCTTTTCGACAGATTACTTAAAAAACCCGAAGTTTTGCTAAAATACCTGCCTAGGGAAGCGGTTTTAGACCATTTTAGAGGGGATTTGCACATACATAAACTTCCGGACTCCCTATTCATACCGTACTGTATTGGTTGGAGTTTTAAGAAAATACTTAGGAAAGGCCTTATAACACCTACAATAGTTTCGAAACCTGCCAAGCACGTAGATACAGCAATCGCCCACCTCACAAACTTCTTCTTCTTTGGCTCTCAAGAATACACTGGCGCACAAGCGGCTTCAGGTTTCGACGTGTTCTTAGCGCCGTTTATTAGAGAAGATAAGGTACCATACGTTAGGGTTAAGCAAGCAATACAGCATATGCTCTTCAACCTAAACTACCCCGCTAGAGCGGGTTTCCAATCCCCATTCACAAACATAACCTTGGTTCTAGACACTAGTAAGCAGTATTTGAAAGAACACGCAGTTATCGGAGGCAGAGAGCTACCAAATACTTTAGAAGAATATTTAGATGAAGCGTTAACGGTGAATAAGGCACTATTCGAACTCCTAATAGAAGGCGATGCTAAAGGGCAGCCTTTCACGTTCCCAATACCGACGATCATGATAACAAAGAACTTTGACTGGAACGGTAGACGTTGGGGCGAAGTAGCCGACCTAATATTCGAAGCTTTAGCTAAAAGAGGTTCAGCATACCTTCTCAACGGCTACTCTACTAATGTTGAATCACTCTATAGTATGTGCCTCCATCCGGAAGAGCAATTATTAGTAAAGTTCAAAGATAAAATAGAATTAATTAGCATAGGTAAGTTAATGGAAAAGTGCAGTACAAGAAAGCTCGATGAACACTGGTACGAAGTTACCGAAGAAGTTTACGTTCCCGCACTTAACATGCAAAACTATAAAATTGAGTGGGCAAGAATAAAGAGAATATTTAAGATAAAGAACAATAGATTAGTTACTATAAGGACAAAGGACGGTAGAGAATTTAGAGTTACTATAAATCACCCATTAGCAGTCTACACTCCAAAGGGGTTCCAAATAAAACTTGCTGGAAACGCTAAAATAGGCGATTTAGTACCTGTAGTTAAAAGCGCACTGAACATACTAAGTAAGAGCATGGTGAAGATTGGCAGTTTGGGAAAAGTAGATGAGGAACTAGCTTACATAGTAGGACTGTTTATTGCAGAAGGCAACTACTTGAAGCTACCGGAAGATAAGAGTAAAAAATACAGTGCTGATAAGCTAGTTAATGGAACATACTATTCAGGGATACAGTTCACGTTAAATAGGGAAGAGAGAAAGCTAATAAGCAAGATCAGGGAGTTCTTCAAAACTAGATACAATAAAGATGTAATCATTAGAAAAGACCCTAGATACCCCAATACAGTGTACTTGCACGTTTACTCTCATGAGATAGCTACAGCATTAGTTAAAAACGGTATAGCTGATAGGTCTCATGAAAGAAGGGTTCCCTGGTTCATATGGAACTCGCCGCCTCATATCATAGAAGCGTTCTTAAAAGGTATTATGGATGGGGACGGTTGTAAACGTAGAATGGAGCTACACATAAATAATCCTACTTTAGCTAAAGAACTTGCTCTACTAACTCAATTAATAGGGAAAACAACTACAGTAAGGTTTAGACGGGAAAGTCAGGTTCTAAGGTTCACACATGCGAAAGGGTCTAAACTTAAAAGAGGCGACATATTCAATAGACTTCCATTCTTCGTAGTAAGGAGAAAATATGGCATGTGCTACCATAGAGGTCTTTATGGCGTTTCGGTGGTAGAGAAATTCAGGGTATGGTCTGAGGAAGCTAAACGATTGTTTTTAAGCGACATAGCTGTGCTACCTATAGAATACGTCAAAATAGAAACTTTACCGGAAGAAGTAGAGTTTATTGACATAGAGCTTGAGAAAGACCACCTATTTGTGCATTCTCTAGGTACAATAACCCATAATTGCTGTAGGTTAACAATAGATGTAAGTAGGCTGAACAGCTTCAAACTAAACTCTTCATCTCTTAGGCTAAGAGAATTTGAAGAAGTAGAAGACTACTTGGCAAGGAATAGGCAGGCTTTTGGAATATGGGCGCTACCTGATGCTACTGGGAGCATAGGTGTTGTAACTTTAAACATGCCTAGAATAGCTGCTTTAAGCAGGGGGGAATGGGGTGTTTTCGAAGAAGAACTTTACGCTAGAATGGAGCATGCGAGGAAAGTGCTACTGACATGGAGGAGAAGATACGCTATAAGCTTAAAGTCAGGGTTAATGCCTATTTCGAAGGTTTACCTAGGGCACTTCAGAAACCACTTCAACACCTTCGGCATTATAGGGTTGCCTGAAGCTGCTGCGAACTTTATGCGTAACCCTAAACTATGGTTTGAATGTGATCGTAGAGAAATAAGCGAAGCAGTTTCCATAATGAAGAAAATGGTTAGAATGGTTAGAGAAAAGGCTATGGAGTACGAGGAAATAGACAATTACCTATACAATGTTGAGGAAGTACCTGGAGAATCAACAAGTTATAGATTAGCTAAACTAGATCTAAAATACTTCAAAGAAGAAGTTGAGAAGGGAGAAATGCTCATACCGAGTAACGGTACAGCACCATTCTACAGCAACAGCATTATACCATACTACGCTAACGTATCAATACCTGATAGAGCGAAATGGGAAGGTGAGGTTCAGCAAGAATTCACCGGAGGAGTTATGATGCACCTATTTCTGCAGGAAAGCCCCGATCCCAAAGCTTTAAAGAGCCTTGTTAGAAGCATTGCTCTAAACACTAAAGTCGTATACTTCAGCATAACACCTACAATAGCTGTCTGTAGAAATTGCGGGTGGAGAGCTATCGGGCTATTTGAGAAATGCCCTAATTGCGGGCATGAAGTAGATTTATGGAGCCGTATTGTCGGCTACTACAGACCGCTGAGAAGCTGGAATATTGGTAAAATAGCTGAGTTCAAACTTAGAGTACAGTATAGGGTGTCCGGAAGCTAAATGCCGCTAAATAACAAACTGTTCTCCCAAATACCTGTAAGCGAAGAATACATTTACATTGCAGGATGGAAGGAGGTAAGCCTAGTCGACGTAATTGACCACTCATCATTCACTCTATGGACTAGCTACTGCAATTTCAACTGTCCATGGTGCAGCAATTCCGCATTAGCCAAAGGACTAGAACGTAAAAGAGTACATGTAAAAGAAATCATTAGCGCTGTAAAGAACGCCGCAGATTTCGTAGATTTCTTCCATGTTACAGGTGGGGAACCCACCTTACAGTACAGGCCCTTAGCTTACTTGTTAAGGTATTCTAGAGAGAAACTGGGTTTAAGAACAAGCATAGCTACTAACGGTTCAAACCCTTACGTAATAAGTAAGCTTACTAGCATACTGGACCATGTAGCTTTAGATGTGAAGGCACCTTTAAATGACATAGGAAAGTACTCTAAGGTGATAGGCTTACCGGAGAGCTTAACTAAGCTTTTTATTCCAAGAATAGTTGAAAGTATAGAAGCCTCTATGAAAACTTCTTTCCTAGAACTTAGAACGACAATGGTACCCGATCTCATCGACGTAGAAGACATTAGAAAAATAGCGGTCATCTTAAAGAAGTTTATCTCTAAAGCTAAAGGCCGAGTAGTTTTCGTTATCCAACAATTCATACCTTATGAGAAAATATTAAATGAGAAGTATAGGGAAATGAAAAGAACGGAACCTGAAAAAGTTATTGAAGCAGCGGAGGTAGCAGCTGAAATACTTCCTATACAGGTTTACTGTAGAACCTTAGAATTCGGAACTAAGCAAATATAGCCGTTTCTAAAATGAATCCTCAAATGCCATACCTAGGAAGAGAGCATTTACTAATGTTCTACACATGTATGCAGATGTGGGGGAAGGTAAAACAACAGCGCTAGGCATCACTGAGAGCTCTAGGTTATTAGAAGTGTTTTTATGGTTTTAGAAGGGCTTAGAAACTTGGTGAAGAAATAACGTTAGAAACTGTAATGTTGGAAACAATGAACTCCGCATTAAAGGATAAAATACGCGTAACACTAGCGTAAGTGTTCATTTAGAAGCGAATGCTTGAGTGTTTTAGGGTTGTTTAAGACTCTACCGGGTTTCCGAAGGAACCTGTTTCTTACCTCTAGTGCCAACATTTTTAGCCTATGGTATAGTAGCGGGTTCCTTGTGAGAACAACTTTTCCCTTAAGAATAGCTCTCATAAGTATTCCTTCATCAGCTATGTTAAGTACTACTACGTCTACAGGTAATCTAATGTTCTCCCCTATTTCTTTGCTAAGTTTTTCTGAATACTCTAATGCTTCATAGAAACCTACTTCCTTACCTAGGTAAACTGCTAAGTCTATGTCTCTTGCAAACTTTTTCTCAATGAAGCTTCCGAAAACCACCGCCACCAGTACTTCGTCTTTACTCTTCAAAATCCCCCTTATTTCCGATACAATGTTCTCCCTTAGTTTCTCGGAAACCCTGAATGGTCTCTTATTCTTCAATAAGTCTCCTGATATTTCTAAGCACCTCCCTTACTGTTTCAACACCGTTCTCCCTAGCCTCCTTAAGAACTCTGCTATCATCTACTACCCAGTATCTGTGAACTAGGAGGTTCCTAAGCCTCGCCAATCTTACAAGTTTCCCACCTAACTCCGGTTTCACAATGTTTACTCTTACCAGAAACCTCATGGCTTCAACGTAGCCTTCAACAACAGTCCCGTACGTTTCAGCCATTCTTAACGCAACTGTGGCTAAGCTTTCCACAATCTGTATTAAAGCATATCTTATCTTACAGCGTAAGCATCACTTAAGCTACCAATACCTGCCTTAACGTAGTGCTCAAGAACACTTAGCGCTTCTTCTACATCATAAATTAGCTTCCTAATTAGCGCTTTCTCCTCCTCACTAAGCTTCAGCATTCCCCGGAAACACCACTACAGTAGATACTGTTCCCCATAGAACATTAACGTTTTCAACCTTAAAGCAGGACGTTTCAGTAGCAGACTATAATTGTTCATACAAGCTTTTACGGCTTAATCTTCTTCTCTACTACGTTCATGTTTTCCTTTAAATCTAGCAGTTCTGTTAGGGCTTTAAGTTTCATGCTAAACGTTTTCTCAGGTATGTTGTTGGTTATCGGTATTCCCTTTAGTGCTTCGAGAACGAGCTCCGGTGGTGCATTGTTTAAGCATACAATGTTTACTTTTCCCTCGCCAACTCCGAGCGCCTTAGCTACTAGAACATGTATTTCGCCTAGCTCGTAGAGGCTATAGTTTTCCCTCATTAGGACTGCTATGTCGAAATCTCCTTTCAAAACGTAGCCTTTAGCTCTCCCACCAAACAAATATGCTGCTTCAACTCTTCCCTTAAGAACCCTGGAAAGCTTACTGATAATTTCCCCTAAGCCTTCCTCTTTTGGGTCAATGTTTTTCTCTCTAACACTTTTCAGGATAGTGTTCGCTATTCTTAACGCATCATCTCTAAGCTTTTTAGAGAACCCAACTATTTTTCCTCTATCAACCCTAGCGTAGGAGTGTACGAGTATGTTTCTTAAACCAGCCATTGACCTTAAGATTTCAGCATCCCGTTCCCCTATAATTCCTAATTCATAAAGTATGTAGCCTATTTCTGAGTAAGCCTTAGGTTCCCTAGCCCCCAAGGCTGAAATAGCCATTAAACCCATATCTAAAAGAGCTTGAATAACTAATTGCACAAGCCTTTCAATACCCCTATAGCTCGTTTCGACACTAAGCTCCCTAAGGAGGTCCTCAATAAGTTCTGTTTGCTTCGCAATTCTCTCGTAAATAATCATGGAAAGAAACACCTACTAGGCATTTTGAGCTACACATGTTTAACTTTAACACATAACTGCTGAAAAGTATTTTCCATTACAATGCTTATATAATAATGCTTATTTACTTCTAGGGGTGGAAGTTACTTCTAGGGGTGGAAGCTTTTGCCCTATTTCGACCCTAGACCTAAAGAGAGGGCTGAAGACCTGTTTGATAGAGAGGAGGAGCTTGGGAAGCTTATTAAGGCTATTGTTAGGGGTGATCCGTTAGTTCTAGTTTTGGGTTTGAGGCGTACAGGTAAAACTTCACTACTACGTGTGGGTTTGAACAAGCTAAACTACCCTAGTATTGTTGTTGATTGCCGTGTTTTTGAGGAGAAAACATATGTTACCTATGCTGACTTCGTTAAGGCGTTAGAGGACTCAATAGATAAGGTTCTACCCAAGATTAAGAGGTTAGCTAGGTTTGTTAAGAGTATTCGTGGAATAAGTGTTCACGGGTTTAAAATAGAGTTTTCGCTAAAGGAAAAACCTACTCTAATAGGTCTCTTAGAAGCACTAAATAGCTACGCTTCAAGTGAGAACACAAGGTTTATTGTAGCTTTCGATGAAGCACAAGAACTAATCAAGCTAAGGGGGATTAAGGTATTACCAGCAATAGCTTACACTTACGATAACCTTAGAAACGTAACGATCATACTAACAGGTTCCCAAGTAGGATTACTTTACAGGTTTCTAAAGCTTCACGATCCTTCCTCACCAATTTACGGTAGGGTTAGAACCGAAATAAGGCTGGAGAATTTCTCAAAAGAGAAGGCACTAGAGTTTCTCGAAAAAGGATTTAGACAGTATGGAATTAAGCCGCCAAAACACATTATTGAGGAAGCTGTTGAAAAACTCGGTGGAAACATAGGGTGGCTAACCTTTTTCGGAGCAATATCTCTGAGAGAGGGGGTCAGTATGCAAGCACTGGAGAAAACGCTTGAGGAAGGAAGCAAACTTGTTCTAAGCGAACTCATGAACTTCCTAAAACTTAGACCCATAGCCTCAACAAGATATTTGAGAATACTCTACGCTTTAACGTTGGGAGCTAAAACATGGAGTAAAATAAAATCATTCTTAGAAATAGAGGAGGAAAGGAAAATAAGTGACTCAATACTCACAAAGCTCCTAAGAAACCTACTAGACACGGGATTCATTATAAAGCGCGAAAACGAATATGAAATAGCCGACCCCATACTCAAATATGCTATAGCAAAATATGGAAAACAGCTAATATCTAAAAGTAAAGAACATTGACTATACGCAAAATAATTCTATCAGAGAAGGTTAACCATAATCTAAACAACACATTCCTTGCTAACAATTGTTGATACTCAACATTCATAGAAAGAGTTATATGTTACATGTTACATGTATACATATAGTGATGCGTTATGAGCGTTGTTAGGGTTAGTAAGGATGTTTATGATAGGCTTAGGAAGCTTAAGGTTAAAGTTGGTGCTAAGAGCATGGCGGAGTTAATATCTATTCTTGTCGAAATAGCTGAGAAGGAACTTGACAAGTTCCATGGTGATCCTAAGGTTTTCCTTGAAACGCTAAAGTATGCTGGCGAAGGCGGAAGGGAAGATTCTGAAAGAGTTGATGAACTACTTTACGGTGAGTAATGTGAGTATTTTAATCGATACGGGGGTGTTCTACGCATTCTATAATAGACGTGATATACACCACTTAGATTCTGTATGTTTAATAACACATGTTCTTGAAGGTAAATTTGGAAGACCATATACCTCAGAATTTGTTGTTTCGGAAACATACACTTTACTCAGATATAGGCTAGGGTACGAGACAGCATTAGCTTTCTTAAGAGCTCTAAGTAAAAGCGACATAGAAATAATTTTCACAAGTAAAGATGATTTCGAAGAAATAGTTAAGGTTTTAGAAAAATATTCTGAAAGGAAATTAAGCTTCACAGATGCTACACTAATACATTTGTCTAAAAATTATGGTATCGAAACTATAGCGTCTTATGATGAAAGATCGTTTTCAGGAGTACTCAGGATAATAGGGAAAAACTATTCAAAAACACTACCTAAAACAGAGGTAGAACGAATAACTAGGCTTATAGGGGAATAGTTGACACTGAACTTTAAAATAAAGCTAGTGTTTAGAAAACAGTTTTCTCACTAATGCTCTTAGCTGAATTATTTTCGCATACCTATGTATGCCATTGTAACCGTTACTTCCATATTTAATGTAGCCTAGTAGCATGTGTTTTGCTTCTTGATGTCCTTGGAGTAGTGCCGTTAGGAACACTCTAGCTAGTACGTATTGGGGTAGGTATCCTAGGGCTTTCATTGCTTTACCATACAGGTATGCTTTCTTCCTATTGAAGCTTGTTTTCCTAATTGAAACGAATTTCAAATCTCTATACACTTTAACTTTTAGACCTTGGGTTAGGGCTTTGAATATTAGCCATGTTTCGTAACCGTAGTTTGTAGGGTATTTGAATCCTAATGTTCTAAACCATTTAGCATTAATTATTCTTCCAGATCCACGAACACTTAAATATGATGTGTATTCTCCAGCAATTACTCCTGAAGCTAAAACCACTTTCTCCCTAATCATTCTCTTAATTAGTAGTTTAACGTAGTTTCTAGGGTATATGCAATCAGCCCCTGAAATCATTACGTAATCTAGGTTTTCCTTTTCAAGAAGCCTTAATCCACAATTAATTACGTATGCTAGATATGGTGTTGCTACCGCTGAAACCCTGCTTTTTCTTCTAATCCTTACTACTCTAGCACCTAGCTTTGACGCTACATCACCTGTTCTATCGCTACTTGAATCGTCAACTACAACTATGAGTTTAGGCTTCAATGTTTGGTCTTTAATGCTAATAACAGAGTATTTGATGTGTGCTTCAGAATTTCTAGCCGGAATAACTACACCATAATGTATCATTTGCTAAACCAACGTTTCCACTGTAGTGTCTCCTATGAATCCAGTGGATTACAAGTATAAAATACTATCTTAATTAAGTTCCACTATGCATAGTGAGTATAAAAAGCTATCTTTTAACGATTTTTATTAATAGTTTCTTACCTGAAACTTCTCTCTCAATAGAATCTACGATGGTTAGCTTAGCCTTCATACCGAAGAGTTTCTCGATGAAGTCTAGCTTAACTTTGCCCATTACATGCTTTTGCTTCGGAACAACCTCTATTTCAATGATGTTTTCTTCGGGATAAATTAAGGCCTGGTACTCCCTTACATACTTAATGTATTTCTCCATTAGTAGGCCGAAGTAGAAGGGGTGAATTATTCTCCCGGTAGGTGACCTATAGGTTTCATATGTTCTACCTATGATAGGCGATAGTACTGGTAATTCTCTGCCGCACTTGCATTTTCCGGGGATAAGCTTTCCTAAATCACCTGTTCTATACCTTATGAATGGTTGTACGTAGTTGTCAAGGTTGGTAACAACTATTTCTCCATTAACTTCTTCAACAATACATCCTTCAACTGCAACATGTAGGTTGTAGTGTTCGCATTCGAAAGCTATAGCCCTACATTCGCTTAAACCATAGCTATTGTAGACTTTGAAAGCTCTCAATAACCTACTCATATATAGTTGAGGCGGTTCTCCATGAACAATAGCGGGTATTTTACTGTTAACTTCTAGGAAATCTGAGAGTTCAGCTAAAAATGAAGGATAACCCCTTATAAGCTTAGGTTTAAATTTCCTAACAACTTTAGCGTACTGTTTCCTGTAGACATCTCTACTTCTTAAAGCGTTAAGATAGAGCCAACCTGTAAGCCTATGGTAAATGTTTTTAGGGAATCCTGGAGGATCATGTATGGTGAAGTCTATTGCTTTATCACCTATTCTCCAACCGCTCCACTGCCATCCTCTAAGAGCTAAAGCATGCTTCACAGCTAACTCTACACTATCTGAAAAGAACCTAAAAGGTTCGCCTGTTGTTCCAGAGGTTACTTGGGGAATGGGCTTCCTACCTAGAACATTGTTTCTCGGCCTCCAATCCATCAGATCTCTCTTAGATGTTAACGGTAAGGTCTTTAAGTCGTCAAGATCTCTAACATCCCTTATGCCGAAGTGCCTACATAGCTTAACAAGTTTTTCCTGCTGAATCTCTTCAAGCTCGCTCCTAGAGAGCCATTGGGTTTTCTCAAAGACCCTTAGGAGTCTAAGTGTAAGTTTTAAACTAGGCTTCAGGATAGGAGCAACTTTTTCAACAAAAAATTTCATATCCTCTTCCTCAATAGTACTAAATTTTAATATGGTATTAAACTATTTTATCGTTACATTACTCCAAAACGTTAAGAGGTAGAGTTCGTTGTCTTCAGTAACTTCATAATCATATGTTACAGTAAATTAAAAATATATGGTTTCTTTATATACGTATATTTGGTGCTAATATATGAAGTCTAAAGGTGTATTTATAAGGGTTAATGAGGATCTTTTGGAGGAGTTCACTAAGGTTGCTTTATCTCGTGGTTTAAGTAGGAGTGAAGCTATTAGGAAGGCTATGGAGGAGTTCATTGTTAAAAGTAGAAAGAAATCAGTTACTTCTCAAATGAGGGGGCTCGTTAGGAGTAGGTTTTCTCTTAAAGAACTCGAAGAAGTTTATTTGGTGTCTAAATGAAGATATTTATTGATTCATCTGTTTTCTTAAAACTCCTACTTAACGAGCCAGGTTCGGATATAGCCCAAGCTATCTTAGAGGATGTAGAGTATGGTAAAGTTATCGGATACGTTACACCTATGGTTCTTGAGGAAGTATGTTTTAAACTGATTTATGCTAAAGCAAGTGAATTACTGGATACAAAGAATATTTGGAAAATTAAGGAAAGTTTAAGGTTAAGTAGCGAGTTTAGAAGTAAAATACTCGAAGTAGTTAGGAAGTTTTACGAATATATCGAGTATTTATTTCTGAAAGGTTTAAGAATTGAGCCAGTAATGTATAGTGATTGGCAGAAAGCATACGGAATTATGAAGAAACATGGGCTATTACCAGCAGATGCTGTTCATGTAGCGGTGGCTTTAAGAGTTAAAGCAAACACCATAGCCACGTTCGACGAAGACTTTAGAGTATTAAGGGAAGTTAGGATAATACCTTAAAAGCTATTTCCTATGTTCACCTATGAAGGATTATAAGTGAAGCGCTATTTACTCGATGAGCCTAAGCTTTCTTAGCTTGTCGAGCACTTTTTCTGCATTCCTATTTGGTGGTTCATGTTCTGTATCTAAGGTTAGTTCTGGGTTTTCGGGTTCTTCGTAGGGGTCGCTTATTCCTGTGAAGCGCTTTATTTCTCCTCTTAAGGCTTTCTTGTAGAGTCCTTTCGGATCTCTCCTTATACATTCCTGTAAGCTACATTTGCAGTAGACTTCTATGAATGGTGCTTCCTCCTCAACTATTTCTCTTATTTCTTTCCTAACGCTTCTATACGGTGATACGAAACTGCATAGGACAATTACTCCGTTTCTTGCAAGTAACCTAGCTATCCACGCTACACGTCTCAAATGAATCCTTCTTTCCTCACGTGTAAATCCAGCATCGGGATTAATCGTTTTCCTAACCCAATCACCATCTAGAACCTCAACTCTATATCCAAACTCCCTAAGCTTAGATGCTACAGCTTTAGCAACAGTTGTCTTACCACTACCCGGAAGCCCGGTAAACCAGACGACAAAGCCCCTATCCAAACACTTCAACACCAAACCCTCAAGCTAAATAAAACCTTCAATCTTAAATATGTTAGTTCCAACATAAACACCTTTATGCTAATATAGACCATGTTTTATGAGGTATTCTTCCTAATTTCCTTTAAGAATGTATCAAGAGATATTGTGTTTCCAAATTTAAGTAGGTCATTATCTAAGGAGACAAGTTTTAAATTATGCTTTTGGGAGGCATAAATGTATGCGGCATCATAGTATGTGATTTTGCCTTTTAAAGCTATGTTAAGTATTTCTTCTAAATTGCTAATATCCACATGAATTACTTTTAAATCGTCTAAAACCGCTTTAAACATTTTAGTTGTTTTCTCCAGGTTCTTAATCTTTCCTCTTCTAAATTCTTTCCACAAAACATTGCCTATTTCGTAATGTGTTAAGCTTAAAACTCTGATTTTATCTTTAAATTCTACGATGTCCTCCCTAAGTTGAAGTATTAGAGGATAAAGGGCTGAAGTGTCTATGAGATACAATGTTCTTCACCTTTCCCTCCTACTTTCCTTAACATCTCTGATCCATTCGTTAACACTTACATTCATGTTTTCAAGCCCCTTCTCAATGATTTCCCTAAGCATTCTCTTTTTAGCCTCTTTAATTTCCTTCTCTAACGCTTTTTCAACAACCTCCCTTATGTTAATACCTAGTTTCTGAGCTTCTTTCTTAAGATCCTTCCTGATTCTAACAGATAAAACCTCAGTAGACATGGATATCACATGTAATGTTTACTTAGACCTAGTATATAAAAGATTAGTATACAAGAATTAGTATATTTAGCACCTTAGTTTTTCTTAAAGATCTGTTCTTCCATTACTCATAATCTTGCTCCCCATAGTGAACTGAAAATTTTAATGATCTTCCCCTATCTTCACAAATGCGCACAACTATTTTCTCATTGGGAATAGTCTTACGCTCATCCTTAAGCTTCATAGCTTTCTTCTAAACTTCCTTAAGAATGTCGTTTTCAGAGGCTTTCCTTAAAGCCCCTTTAACAATTAGTTTTTGTCTCGTGAGAAATCGTTCTTTACCAAGTTATTAGCGTAGTTTTCTCTTTTTGAGTAACCTTACTACTTAGTGTTTAATAGTTTCTTCATGTTGTTTTAGAGTGTAAGGGAGAATCGTGTTATGGGTATTGCTGGTTTGAATGTTAGATTGAGGTTTTCTAGTTTTATGTTTCTCTGCTTTTCAGAGTTCTTGTTTCCCTAGGGTTTGTTGTCATAGTTGCTAGGAGACTAAGTGTTGGTGAGTTTGGGCTTTGGGGCATAATTGTTTCTGCTATGACATTTCTTGCTTTATTCTCTGAGGTGTGGTTATGGTGGGTTACAAGGTTTATCGCTAGAAATGCTGTGGGGGCTGCTGGTGCCGGATTGTTCATGACAATTGCTTACTTATGCTTAGCTACGTTAGCTTACGTAGCGTTAGCATACATTGTTTCCTTAGCCATTGGGCGGGAACTAAACATACTTGTAGAAGTTGTAAGCTAGTGTTTCACGGACGGCTTATTTGGTATTGTGCATATGAATTTCGCTTTAGATTCTCCAATGTTCCAGTATTCGTGAACTATGTTTGGTGGTATGTAAATTGCTGTTTCGGGTTCCAGTATGAACTCTTCATTACCAACTTTAATCTTCACTTTACCCTCTAATACGAAAATTTCATGTTCCCATGGATGCTTATGTGCCGGTATATGTCCTTGAGGCTCTATTTCGAAAACCCTCATAGAGTATGTTGGTGTTTCCTCCGGCGGAAAGAGGACTCTTATAAATGTTCCTTTAGCGTTAGCTACGGGTTCTGGCCGAACTTCTGAAATGCGAATAATCTTGGGCTTATTTAGGAACATTAAAACAACCCCTATGTTGCATATGAACATGTATTAGTGGTTAGTAAATTTCGGTTTTGCATATAAAACATTATTCTAGAATAAAGCATTATTTTAATGTCTTAGTAGCTCTTCTAATTTCGGCTTAAGCTTGTTTACTCTATATTTCACATACCTTATGAACAATTTTAGCATTATTCTAAGTGGCGCCATTTTAGCCCCGCGCAGGTAATACTTGCTCATTATTTCTTCAGCCCAGAATGTTGAATGATAGAGTGTTTTAAGCATTACTTCTATGTGTTCCGCTTTCACATTGTTTCTTCTGAACCAGTCAAGATTCTTCATAGCTCCCATAGGTACGAAGAACATTGGAACAATTAGGCTCCTATAGTGCTTTAGTTCATCAAGTAGCTCGGCTGTTTTAACTACGTCTTCAGGTTTTTCGCCAGGTATTCCTAGGATTAATGTTGCTGCAGGTATTATGTTGTTTTCATGCATTATTCTGAAGGCGTCAATAACTATTTCAGGCCATTTCTCCGGGGGGTAAGGTGCAGCCTTGCCAGGCATTATTAGCTTAGCTAGTCTTGGAGAACCCGTTTCAACACCCACCTGGACACCTATGAACCTTTGCTTATCCGTTAAAATGATTTCATCCATTAGCTTAGATACTAGCCTATATTTTTCTTCAGCATACTTAACTGTTGAAAGCGTTAAATGAGACCATCCAATAGCTCCTTCTTCTCCGACAAGCTCTCTAGCTAGCTTGTGAAGCTTCATTATGGCTTTAGGATTGGGTTTAACACCTTCAGCGTGGTATAGGAAAACGTCTTCACTATGTAGGAGAACACCCCTAATTCCCGCTCTAAGGTTAACAAGTATCTCTTCCCTAATTTTCTCTAATGGAATAAATCTTAGGGATCTAAGAGTTACGGGGCAGAATCTACATCCCCTAGGGCAACCCCTCATTATTTCAATTAAGCCATTAACGCTAGCACCTTTAATCACGGGTATTTCTTCAATAGTAGGGCTATCCTGAGGGCCAACGTAAATATAGTCAGGTAATGGTTCGTTGTTTAGCGCTTTCTCAACAATATCAGCTATGACTCTTTCAACTTCACCTTCAATAACCAGGTCAACACCCCACTTTCTCCAGTACTCTAGCTCCCAAAGCCACTGCCAAGCACCTGGTCCCCCAGCTATAATTTTCACACCTTTCTCCTTAGCTTTCCTAACAACGGGACTCTCCATAAGCTTCCTGAATGAAATTCTGTTGATGGGTTCCTTACCTGCTATCATCCACCACTCACTACTTGGAGGACCATATGCGAAGTAGTCGTGATGTCCAAGCATAAGTATTTTCATGGAGTCTAAGTGCTTATGTAAGTGGTCTGGATCTATGATTGCAACTCTAAAGCCTGCTTCGAGAAGTTTGGCTTCAACTTTCCTCATACCGTAGGGTGCTTCGATAGGTTTCCCTTCACTATCAACTTTAGGTTTAGGAGCTCCAAGCCATAGCCAAAGACCTTCGGGCATGTTTAGAGCTGGACCGGTCGCTAAGAACCCTAGAAACTCTTTCCCATGGTGGTTTGACATCATTGTTCTATCTGTTGTTAAAACAATTTCATACCTTCCCATAGGCCACCATCTTACTATGGTTATTTCTTAAATACCTTATGGGGTATGTTCTTTAACCCGTTAAGTAGCTTTTTAACTTCCTCTTCACTGCAATTATGATGTCTTATTGTAATAGTGTAGGCTATGTTGTTTTGAATTAGGCTCCTTAGTTTCTCAAGATATAGAGGTGATTTTGCTTTCGAAATAACATGTATTGTAAATTTACGGAATCCCTTAGATGATGCGTTAACCATTTCATCCATTATTTCCCCGTAATCCATGCTTCCCGAGTCTATTACGACTATGTGGTAGGCTTTTTTCTCGAAACTGAAAAGAGCGTTCATGGCTAATCACCTTCAAGTTTTCTTAGAATTTCCGCTACTTCCTCTTCGAAAGGCTTAAGTTCGGAAACTAATTCTTCCCTTAGCTCTGAAAGAACATCTCTTGATACTCTTCTCAAATAATCTAGGTGCTCTTTGAGGAGCTTAAGTAGGGTTTTACCTTTAGCTCTAACTAGGAGTTTCCTTCTCTTCTCATAAACTCTTTCTACAAGATCTTTGCTTTCGAGAAGTCTGAGAATGTATGATAAGTGACCTTTAGTGTAACCTGTTTTCAAAGATAGCTCCTTAAGGGATAATGGCTTATTCTCGAGAACTAATACTGCTAAGACCAATGCTACTGTTGTAGGGAGCCCTACTGCTCTAAAGAACCTCACTAAGCTGTCCATGGAAACCACCTTTTAGACTGTTTAGAATTTTCTGAACACTCTGTAAAATAAAAGCTTTTTCTTTAAATGTTCAAGTAGAAATCTGAGAAACTCTATAGATTATAGGTTATTTTAGGTAAAAATTTTTAGCTTAGAAACTGCTTCAATAACTTTCATTAGTTCATCAGCGGGTAAGTAGCCTTCTATAATTAATCCCATGTTCTTCCTATTGTTCCAAACTATGATTGTTGGGGTTGCTGTTATACTTAGCTTAGATGCTTCACTTATGGTCTCTTTTACGATGCTTGTTCCTGTAGTGTTTGCGCAAACATCTAGTTCCGTATAGTTTAGTGAAGCACCGTAAATACTGTTCATTAGTGTTTTAAGTTCGCTTTCACTAACAGTTCTTCTTTCTTTAAGAAGTTTTTCAGCCAACATTCTGATTAGTTTCACGTATCCGCTGCTATCTCCTGTAACTTTAATGTAGCATTGGAGTAAGGCGTGCTCCCTCATCATGTAGGGTGATGGGCTATAAGCATAGCTTATTGAAATCTTTCCCTCATTAACTAAGCTGTCTAGTTTAGGTAGTGTTTCATTTATTAGTTTGGCGCAGAACGGACATGCTAAGTCTACGAAAACTATTAGAGATACTGGGGTGTTGTTCCTGCCTATAACCACTCCAACCTCAGGTTTTTTACCGTGTATTTCAGCGTAAACTTGTACTCCGAGGGTGTGGGATATTAGGCCTGCTAATGGTAGGGTGTATTTCGTATCTACAAGGAACATTCCGTTATATTGTTTTAGGTATGGGAGTTGTTCCGAGAGATTCATGTTTGAAGAGTAAAGTACTGCCGGATATGCTTCTATATCGGGGTAGTTTGTGTAATTGTCTAGTGTAATGTCTGTTACGTTAGCTACAGCTATTAGGGATAGTAGGTCTTTTAGTTTATTGGCTAATGTCTGGTTATCTAATCTACTGTATTTGCTCTCGCCCTGGACAAGAACGGCTTTTGCTTGGTAAGTGTACTGTACCGGAACATTGTATCTTGTTGCTAAATCAACAACTATAGGGTACTTTATGATGTAAATGTTTTCACCTATTCTCTCCCCAAAATAGTCCATGAGTTCTTTCGAAACGTTTTCAGCTTTAATAGCTAATGCTGGATATGCTCTAAGCGTTTTTCCTTGAAGCATGCTGCTATTCCATGGGATAATGCAGACCGATAATTCCTGGTCTTTAGGGATAAATTGTTTGAAATAGTCTCTAACATAGCCTAATACGTTCGAAGGAAGCTTACTATTACCCTTATAAATAGAGATTAGAACGTAGGGCATATCGCAGCTCATAGGCAAAGATGTCGTTTGCGTGGTTGGTGTTGGTGTTTGGATGTTGCTTACCTTGAGCATGTATGGTAGTGCTCCGAGAATTAGTGAGAAACCTAAAACGGCAGCTATTGCTATTGCAGCTACGAGCTTTACCTTGCTCTTCCCCATAATTCACCACTACACTAAAAACTATAGTTTAGCTCTAACTATTTAAGCAAACATGAAACCAACCTTGCTTATTTGCTCTTCTTTTTCACGTAGAAGGATAACGTTAAATACTCCGTAACAATATTGTTTCCCATGACTACAATGTGTGGTGGTAGTTTCTTATGAACAAAGATCAAGCATTAGGTATAGGGTTGCTAATAGCATCAGTAGCTGCGATCGTGATTTATGGTTGGCTCGTGTTCTTCACAGAGTACACAATGCTTGTTCTGCAAATAACAGGGTTCGTAGCTGTAGCAGGGGTTTTCGGAATACTAGCATGGATAGGTTACACTCTCGCAACAACGCCGCCTCCTAAGCCTATAGAGGAAATAGAGAAGGAGTTGGAGGAGGAACTTAAGAAGCTAGAGGAAGAAGAGAAGAAAACATCTTCTAAAGCCGAAAAAGAATAGTTTATTTTTACCTTCACCTTAAGCACTCATAATTTTATGAAGCTTCAATTTATAAAAGGGCTTTTTAACAGTAGGATATTGTGCGGAAAAACTTTAACCTAATGTGGAATGCTCATGCTAACAAAGGACTTCGTAAAAACAGTGGCCGCTATCACATTAGCACTATTTGCAATAGTTTACTTAAGCGCTTGTATTTTGGCAAACACTTATGAGGGAGTAGTTGTTATTTATGGATCTCATCTCTGCCCTGCCTGTAGTAGTTTGGAGAAGTTTTTTGATGAGCAAGGGTTCCCCCATGTTTTCCGCGATGTTTCATTAAACGAAAGCTACGCTAATGATTTCTACAGGATAGTTTCTATTGCTAAGTTGGATGTTGCTGTTCCAACATCGGCTGTTGTCGTTAACGGTAGAGTTACAGCTCTAGTTCAGGGTGCTATTTTAGATGTTGAATTTTGGAGGGAGCTCCTTAACGGCACTTTAGCGGGTGAGGATAAGGTCTATGTTTTCTACTTTACTCCTGAAGGAAAGGTTAGTATTAGGTTTTTGGAAAATAAAACGTTAATTGATGAGTTAAACAGTATTGTTGTAAAGGGATCAACAGTTCATGAAGGTAATGTTGGATTAGAGGTTGGTGTTCTCCCCGTGCTTTTATCTTTAGCTATTGCTGACTCCATTAATCCTTGTGCGATAGTTTTCCTAGCTATAATAATTACATCTATTGCTTTCACTTCTAAAGCTAGAAAGTACGCTACAGCTTTAGCATATGTCTTAGGCGTTTACGCAACATATTTTGCGATAGGCATTGGTTTATCATTCATTCTAAGTATTAGTAGGTTTTTACTTATTGCTGTAGCAATATTTGGATACTTGTTTGTCATATTCGGACTATTACCTGCTAAGGTTAAATGGCTTAACAATGCCTCTAGTTCTCTGAGGAGGAAAATGCTTGTTAAAATGGTTACAAAATACTCCGTACCCATATCTTTCAGCATAGGCTCTATCACGGCGATAACGTTTATGATGTGCTCATCAGCACCATACTTTGTTTTCCTAGCATTCTTAAACAAGAAGGTTGTAGAGTTTTACAGTAAGATACCTTACATAGCACTTTACAATGCAATCATAATTATACCACTAATACTTACGGCTTTAGCCTCAAGTTATGTAGCGGATAAGGTTAGCGGAAAACATGTTAGAATACTAAGGGATATTCTCATAATTGTTGTTTCAACATACGCTCTATACATTACATTAACATCGTAAATGGAAAATGAAAGAACAGGTTCGTTGGAAAGTTTATTGGTCCCGCGGGGGGGATTTGAACCCCCGACCACCCGGTATCTGCCCCTGGGGGCTCATGTTTTGCCGGCGTACACTCATCCTCATAGGCGCCCGCTAGAGGGCGCTCGTCATGTACGCGGGGGGCTTAAAGGGGCCCCTCTACAGCCGGGCGCTCTGCCGCTGAGCTACCGCGGGAACCCGCACACGCCTACTTCTCACTTCTCAAATACGAGATATTAAAATTTTCTTAAGAATTTAGGGGAAATAGTTAGCTCAAGCTTACATGTTAATGAAGATGTGGAACAACTTTACATTGTTTCGAAATATTCTTTACCAATGCTAGCCACGATAAACGTTGTTTCGAGAAACTCTTTGGTGCGCTAAGCTGAAACGTTATTACTTGTTTTTAGCTTGGGGTTTCCTAGAGGGTTTGGGTACGTACATTTTCAGTTCCGGTATTCTTGTGTAGTGTCTTCTATCGAGAGTTATTAGTTCCGCTTTTAGAGTTATCGCTGTTGCCGCTACTAGAATGTCTGAAAACGGTATTGCCTCACCTTTCCTATGCAACTCTACATCTATTTCCATAGCCTTAGCGAGAATGTCTTGAGTAACCCATACAATTTGACCTAGTTTTTCAACAGCCCTCTTCCTTTTCTCAACACCCCTACCGAGATACTTATGACCGTAAAGATACTCGTACAGTACAATCCATGGAACATATAATCCACCATACCTGTTTAGAATGTCTTCAAGTAAAACAGTGTTGCCTCGATCGAAAAGCTCAATAACAACACTAGTATCAACAACACCGCGTAAAACAGCTACCACCACCCACGACCCCTAAGCCTCCTATAAACCTCAAAAACCCTCTCAACCTCGCCCTCATCAATTCTTAACTCATTACAAAGCCTCTTCAACTCCTCCACACGATACCTCCTATAAACCTCAATAAGCATACCAACCAAATCACTATACCCCACACCCAACAGTTCCTTAAGCTCCCTAAGCCTCCTATAAACATCCTCAGACAAAGCAATAGTCCGAACCAAACAACACCCCCTCCACCAACATATTATATAAGATACATAATATTTATAAACATATCTTATAACACTTATAAACCATTACAGCCAAAACCAAAACACTAAACCGTGAAAAACAGCAGCAAAGGCCGTCTTAGAAGAAAAATTAAATGCAAACCCTCCTCAGACACCACACCAAACACTCCACATAACCCTTAACCATATTTGATTAGTATTAACCTGACGAGAAACACTTTAACTCCTTAACGCCATTGCAACTACTGTACGCATTTGCCAACCATACGTAAAAGGAGGATGTTGTTGAAGCACTAAAGGAGATCTGCGGGCGTATTAGAAATATATACGGATAGTGCTGTACTTGGTACTGGTATTGTTGAAAGCGTTTTAGAGTTTTCTAGAAGCCTACCTTCCAAAGTGTATAAACAAGAAATTGAAGCACGTAGAAAAATTGCGTTATCCTAGATATTTCGTAGAAGCATGGAAAATACGTAATCATATGTGGACTTAGCTGAGGCGATGGAGAGAATCATAGTGGTTGAGGAAATAGATTACGACCTACTCCTAGATGCGGCATTCCAGACCGGTTGTAGAGCTATAGACACATACTAAAAACTACAGTAGCTCGTTTACTATCATAGAGCAGGTAATAGGTACTACCGTTCACCTCGGAGTGGCTGTTTAGGGTGTTTTAGGGTTATTTAAGGTAGCCACTCCGAGGTTCATCGCGGTCTCCGCCGGGCCCCCTCACCACCCTACGGGAGCGGTTCTCGGAAACCCGGAGTCACCATTGAGCTTATTAGGGTGTTGGAGCTTATAAGTCTTGCCGGTGATGCTTCTGACTGGGTAAACACACAGCAACAGCCTACCTCATAGCCCTAAAAGAACTTAAACTACCATCACAAACGTTTCTGCCCCTTCTAACTATCTATAAAGCTTCCAAGAGCCATGCCTGCAAGCGTAATAACGAAAGCAGCTATAGGAGTTACTTAGCATGCAGAACTTGCTAGGAATATTTTATACAGCATTTTACTGGTATTTTTGCCTCCCATCATAACCATCTTTATTAAATATATATTTCCTAAGATATTAATTGAAGATCATTGAATAAGATAATGTTAAGCCTGGTAAGCTCTCTATGTTCTACATGGATGTTGTACCAAAACCTTCCATATCAACCATCGAGTAATAGCATCTATGGCTATGTATGTTGAATCATATCTACATTACTTCCATATCGATTGATATGAATTCTTGCATATTGTTCTAGCTCTTCTAGCCTAAGATCTTGGGTTCAAATCCCGTCATTATATCGATTCTTTTCCATACCTAACGATCTTATCTAACGAACCAACATACCTACTTTCACTATCCCCATTCATGAGAGACTCCTTATAGTTCTAGAAAGGCCTTAGAAGCCGTAGAAATAGCTAAACCCAGACTAGTATTCAATGGACATATGCACGCTAGAAGATGCAAGATCTATGAATTTAGTTTTGGAACCAAGTACATATACATAGATAGTAGCCAGGCGAACAATCACTACGTAATCCTTTACACAGATAGCATGAAGCTTGAGATCTGGAGAGATAGAGAGGCTATAGAACAACAGACTCTATAGAGCGTGAAACACATAAGTTGTATAGCGGGATCCCGCCGCGGAATGGTACCCAGCGGTAAGTACCGGATGCTCCGCTGGAGTAGCCGTGACGCGGCGACCCTCACACCCCCACCTATAGCTCATCTATGAACCCTCTGGAGCAACGGTATTGAGCCACTATATTATTAAGGCTTAAGAGCCATAGAGATTGTAGGTGCTGTATGGGATGGCTAGGGTTATCCGTGCTAGGTATGAGAATGGCGTCTTGAAGCCTTTAGAGAAGCTGGATCTTCGGGAGGGTGAGAGGGTTAAGCTCATAGTGCTTAGAGGTGCTCGTGGTCTTAGCGAAGTGGTTAAGAGGATCTCTAAAGAGTATCAAGGTGTAGAGGAGGATCCGTTAAAGGTCTTGCTGGAGGGGCGTAGATGATAGTACTCGATACATCAGTGTTTGTAGATGCCATCATTCCTTTTGACCGTGAGCGTCACCGCAAGAGCACTACAGTTCTAGATGTAATATCGAAGAAAGAGTTAGAGGTCTTTGAGCCTAAGCTGTTGGTAGTCGAGTTATCTGCTATACTAGCAAGGTATAGGCCTAGAGATATTGTTGTAAACCACGTTAACGAGATAGTGAAGCATGTAAACCTAGTAGAGTATGAGGAACTGCATGAAACAGCCCTCGATATAGCTCTGAGCACTGGGTGCAGAGCTATAGACGCATTCTTTATAGGCTGTGCAAAAGAGACAAACTCAACCCTAATCTCCAGCGACAAGGTACAGGTATCGAATGCAAGAAGGGCAGGAATAGAGTCATACTACCTATTAGAAGAATACAGCGAGTTACTCGCAGAACTACGGAAAAGGTTTACCAAGATGTATTAGCACCCATATAGCTAGTATTGTGATACATTTGCAGCACAAGTTATGGGTCTAAATCTTACACAAATTTAAAAATCTATGCAAAATTTCTTAGATCGATCCACGACATTCCCCTCGAGCTTCTCCTTAAGCCTGAGAACGTGTGGGATAGGTGCGTAGAAGTAGTATGAGTCTAGGTATAGAAGTTGCAATCATTGCTAACCCTTTACGGCTTCTGTAGCAATATCTATGAGTTCTCGGTATATCTTCAAGACCTCACGTCTTAGCTCTAGAACATTGGTATTGTGCAACTATATTATTAAGGCTTAAGAGCCATAGAGATTGTAGGTGCTGTATGGGATGGCTAGGGTTATCCGTGCTAGGTATGAGAATGGCGTCTTGAAGCCTCTCGAAAAGCTAGATCTTGAGGAGGATGAAGAGGTAACAGTATTATTTATCCGTAGAAGTACTGCTAGGGTCTTCGGTATTCTTCTTCATAGAAGACACGATCTAAAACCTGAAGATGTTGATAGGGTTATCGAGGAGATCGAGAGTGAAGGTGTTCTTTGACTCCAATATCTTCATAAAGTATCTCGCAGGCGCTGAAGAGGCTAAGAAGCTCATAGATAAGGTTGAGTATGGTGAGTGGAGATGGTTGTCCTTGTTTTCTCTTACTACCTCGTCTATTAGTTCTTTAAAGGCAGTTACGTACAGCCTAGTGTTCCCGCTCATTGCGGGTCACGTAGAGGTGGATTCTTGTTTTGCATTTGGGGCATTGTAGGAATTTTGAGCATCCGTGTGGGTAGTGGTTGCCTGTGCTTTATCTTTTGGGTGTTTTCGATATTGTGGATACTTGCACAAGCAACCACGAGGCTTAGCAAGGGAGTAAAGTATCCGTGTTAAGTGACCTAACCACGTCTTTTTCTCCTTTTTAATTAATAGATAAGGCTTTTGATGGTGCGTTATGCCATGTTTTTTCGTAGGGTCTTATACTCTAAGCGTTCCCCGCTTACCGTGATTTCTAATTACTTCTAATTGCGGTGGACGGTTCATTGCGCTTCCTCTCGGGGCCCCTCACCGCAGTGGCTTGCCCGCTAGTTGCCTAGGGGCTCATAGCCCTACGGCTCTTGGAACCCCGAAGTCGCCGATTAAACTTATAAGCTTCTGAAACTATAAATATAGCACTAAAGAGTATTTAGAAATAATTAGAAATCGCTTAAAATATCAACACTTTGGGAACAGCCTGCGGCGCTTAATGTTCATCCTTTACCTTATTTACATTATTTTCGGCTGAAGGGTTTCTAGCTTTTATTGATTTTGGAGGCTACTTCTCTTACTAGTTTCTCTACTTCTTCTAGAGCGTTCTCGATATCCTCTTTAACACACCAGCCTTCGTAGAAGCATACATGCATGCTCTGGGCGATAGCCCATGTTCCGTAGACCCACTTGCCAAGCTCCTTCTCCATAACCCTCTTATACTCCCACAGCTCTCCGTGGCTACTCAACCTCTTCCCTTCCCTCCATAGAGCATAGGCTTTAACAGCTAGTGCTGCTGCACCCCACAGTTTCTCAGCAGCTTGTCTCACATTGTTTTTCTCTAGTTCTTCACGTGTTTCTCCCAACAGTTCTTCGGCAGCGTTGATGTATTCTTTAGCTCTATCCCTAGGGTCTAGGTTCTGACTCAACAGCTCTACTAGATACTCATCTACGCTAACACCTAGCTTCACAGCCTCCTCCCTAACACGCTCAGCGATCCTACCACGAACAACAATGACTGATCGGCGCAAAACAGTCACCAACTAGAATACATGTGTACAAGAAGATATAAAGTGTTCCTAACGCTAAAGAAGAACCTATTTCGTGATTGCTGTTTAGTTTACTTAGCTATTATCGTTAACGTTATTGTTTTCAGCGTTTTCATTAGTTCTTGTAGAGTTAGTGTTTTTGTTGTGTGCATCACTGTTATGGTTAGGGTTAGTGAAAGTATAGCTATTGCTGCTTCGTTGTAGATTGGTATGAGTGTTATTAGTGCTGTTAGTGTGTGCAGCGCCCAGAGTGTTGTGAGCGGTTTTAGTATTTCCGGATTTATTTTTACTGCCATCGGGGTGAGGATTGCTGACGATGCTAGATAAGCTATTGTTGCCCCGTTGACCCCTAGCGTTTTCGAGAGGATAGGTAGTAGGGTTATTAGTGTTGCTAATCTTGCTAGTCCTATTAGCGCTATTTTGCCCGGTTTTCTCTCTCTGTTTAGCTTCATTATTGCTGTTGTTAGGGCGGTTAGTGGGGTTATTGAAAGTAGAAGTGTTTTTAAAGCGTTAGCTCCTCCTACAAGCTCCGGATTGATTATTTTCAGGATGGTTTCTGGAGCGGACATGACAGTAACTATGGCCAGTGTTGCTAGTGCTAAGCCTATTCTGAAGCTTTCTGTGAAGGGGTTTGTATTTCTTCTTGTACCTATTGGTAGTGCTGCGCTTAGTAGTGCGTTAGGTATTCCGGCTATTGCTAACGTTATCATTAGTGTTATGTAGAGTATTCCTGTTTTGAAAGACTCTCCGATTAGGAATGAGAAAACATAT
>JAGGUY010000055.1 GCA_021158265.1 Thermoprotei archaeon | reverse complement strand
TGGGAAATGGCTAAGCTAGCTGTAATAGTGAAAGTATTGCCTGAAGACATCAACGTTAACCTAGATGAGCTAGTGAGTAAAATTAAGGAGAAACTGCCTGAAAAATATGAGCTAAAAGACTATAGGAAAGAACCCATAGCCTTCGGCCTTCAAGCATTACTAATAAGTGTGATAATGCCCGAAAACATTGAGGGAGGAACAGAAGAGTTAGAAAAAATAATAGCTGGAGTCTCAGGAGTCGGAGAAGTAAGTGTTGAATACGTTAGCAGAATTTCTTAAACCTCCTACACTTATTATACTCACTATTTAGTCGGCTTGAAGAGTGAGACCAATCATTTAAAAACTCCCAATTCTAAGAGACATTAAAAGGGAGCAGAGTAGAGTACATTCTAAACCAGAAAATACTAGGTGGTTCTTAAGCATGGCGGTTAACGAGAAAAGAGAGGGAGAGAGAAAAGAAGTAGTTCTGAAAGTCATGGAGGCTAGACAGAAAGATGTTGGTAGGGGAAAAGTTAGGATCGATATTAACGTTATGAAAAAACTTGGCATCGGACCTGGAGATATTGTTGAAATTGAAGGTAGAAGGAAAACAGCGGCAATAGCATGGCCATCCTATGCCGAAGACCAGGGACTAAACATTATAAGAATGGACGGTCTCATAAGGAAAAATGCTGGAGTAAGCATAGGAGATAAGGTAATAGTGAGGAAAGCGAAAGCAAGACCAGCAACAATGGTTAAACTAGCACCTTCCTCATTCAGCATAACAGCTGACGCGGGATTCGCAAGCTACGTTAAAAGAAGACTCATAGACTACCCGTTAGTTGAAGGAGACACAATCCTAATACCTGTACTTGGGCAAGCAATACCATTCACCGTCGTAGCAACTAAGCCTTACGGAGTAGTAATAGTAACACCAGACACGAATGTTATAATCTTAGAGAAACCTGCTGAACAAGCAAGAGTACCTAGAGTAACCTACGAGGACATAGGAGGACTAAAGCACGTTATAGAGAAGATAAGGGAACTCGTAGAACTCCCACTTAAACATCCAGAACTTTTCAGAAGACTCGGAATAGAACCTCCCAAAGGTGTTCTTCTCTATGGTCCTCCAGGTACCGGTAAAACGTTGCTCGCAAAGGCGGTAGCTAATGAAACAGATGCTTACTTTATCGCTATTAATGGTCCTGAGATTATGAGTAAATTCTATGGTGAAAGCGAGCAAAGACTAAGAGAAATTTTCGAAGAAGCCAAGAAACATGCTCCAGCAATAATATTCATAGACGAAATAGACGCAATAGCCCCTAAGAGAGACGAAGTAGTAGGTGAGGTTGAGAGAAGAGTTGTTGCACAATTACTAGCGCTAATGGATGGGCTGGAATCGAGAGGAGACGTAATAGTTATTGCAGCAACAAATAGACCTCAAGCCCTCGACCCAGCGCTTAGGAGACCAGGAAGATTCGATAGAGAAATAGAAGTCCCATTACCTGATAAGCAAGGTAGATACGAAATACTGCAAATACACACTAGAAATATGCCGTTAGCTAAAGATGTTGACCTCAAGAAGCTCGCAGAAATAACCCATGGTTACACTGGAGCAGACCTAGCGGCACTATGTAGGGAAGCAGCAATGAATGCTCTGAGAAGATATTTACCACAAATAGATTTAACAATGGACCGAATACCCCCAGAAGTACTTGAGAAAATGGAAGTTAGAATGGAAGACTTCTTAAACGCCTACAAGGAAATTGTTCCTTCAGGTCTAAGAGAAGTCTATGTTGAAGTCCCAGAAGTGAAATGGGATGACGTAGGAGATCTTGAGGAAGTAAAGCAACAACTAAGGGAAGCTGTTGAATGGCCCCTGAAACACCCAGAGTCATTCAGAAGATTGGGAATTAAGCCGCCTAAAGGCATTCTCCTATTCGGCCCACCAGGTTGCGGTAAAACGCTGGTAGCTAAAGCGGTAGCTACTGAAAGCGGCGCCAACTTCATATCAATTAAGGGACCCGAGGTTCTTAGTAAGTGGGTTGGTGAATCGGAAAGAGCAATCAGGGAAACATTTAGGAGGGCTAGGCAGGCAGCACCATGCATAATATTCTTCGACGAAATAGACGCAATAGCGCCCATGAGAGGAATAGGTTTAGGAGATAGCCACGTCACCGAGAGAGTAGTTAGTCAGCTTCTTACCGAAATGGATGGTATTGAGAAGTTGGAGAATGTTGTTGTTATTGCCGCCACCAATAGGCCGGACATACTAGACCCAGCACTACTAAGACCAGGAAGATTCGACAAATTAATCTACGTACCACCACCGGACATTAAGGGTAGATATGAAATTTTCAAGGTTCACACTAGGAAAATGCCTTTAGCAGAAGACGTAGACTTATGGAGGCTTGCCGAATTAACTGAGGGCTATACTGGAGCAGATATTGAAGCAGTATGTAGGGAAGCTGCGTTGATGGCTCTTAGAGAGGACATAAATGCTAAGAATGTGAAAATGAAGCACTTCCTTGAAGCACTGAAGATCATTAGACCATCGATAACCGAGGATATGGTTAAAATGTACAAGGCTTGGATGGATAGGGCAAGACAAATACTTCCACGTGGAAGAACGCAGCTAAGCACTTTCGTTTAAAATACGAAAACCTTTTAATACAATTTCCAATAAACATTGTCTAGATGTAAGGTTAATTCTCAAAAACACTAAATTGCTGAGCATTGTTAATGCCCTAGATAGCGTTATACGAGATGAAATTGGAATGCCCATATGGAATCCAGAGCCTTTAGTAAACATAGTTTTAGCATTACTGAAAGTTTCCAGAGATGGAAAGCTAAGAGAAGACGAAATACTTAGGATGCTGAAATACACATATTCTGAAATATCCAGAAAAGAACTTCTCAAAACACTTATGCTCTTAGAGATTAGAGGACTTATTAGAGTTGTAATGGCAAAGGAAAATTTGTTAGTAGCCGAACTCGTTAGGGAAGACTAAGAAACCCTAGATAAGAAATAAAAGAGTGAAAACACCCTACATTACCTATGGGAGATAGGTAGTGGGTGTAAATCTTAAAGAACTAATACCTGAACAAGCAAAGAAAACCCTCGAACTCACCGAACTAAAAGGTAAAGTCGTAAGCATAGACGGCTACAATGCCCTGTATCAGTTCTTAACAGCAATAAGGCAGCCAGACGGAACCCCTCTAAAAGATAGTAAAGGTAGGATAACGAGCCACTTAAGCGGACTATTCTATAGAACAATAAACCTTCTGGAGCACGGAATTAAGCCAGTATATGTTTTTGACGGAAAACCTCCGGAACTTAAGGCTATGGAAATAGCTAGGAGAAAAAGAATCAAGGAGGAAGCTGTAAAGAAGTATGAAGAAGCATTAGCTAAGGGAGATTTAGAAGCAGCAAAAAAGTATGCGCAGATGGCTTCTAAGCTAACAGAGGACATGGTTGATGCAGCTAAGAAACTACTGACAGCAATGGGTATTCCATGGGTTCAAGCCCCAGCCGAAGGAGAAGCCCAAGCAGCACATATGGCCGCTAAAGGAGATGTTTGGGCAGCTGGAAGCCAAGACTATGACTCATTACTCTTCGGAGCACCTAGGCTTGTAAGAAACCTAACAATAACAGGTAAGAGAAAGCTTCCAAGAAAAGACGTTTACATAGAAATAAAGCCCGAAGTAATAATTCTAGACGAACTATTGAAAGCCTTAGGTATAACTAGAGAACAGCTCATAGACATAGCTATCCTTTTAGGAACAGACTATAATCCTGAAGGAGTTAAAGGTGTAGGGCCCAAGACAGCATTAAGATACATTAAGACATATGGTTCTTTAGAAAAGATACTTAAAGTTGTTAAAGCAGAATTCCCTGTTGATCCATTGAAGATAAAAGAGTACTTCCTCAATCCTCCAGTAACAGATAACTACAAGATAGAGTGGAAAGAGCCTGATAGAGAAGAAGTAATCAAAATATTGGTTTACGAGTA
>JAGGUY010000047.1 GCA_021158265.1 Thermoprotei archaeon | reverse complement strand
GAAGTACAACTATTCTAACTTCTTCACCTTCCTTAAGATCCAGTTTCTCCATAGGCTTCAAGACACCGTTCTCATACCGCGCACGAATAACCTTAGCCATACCCTTACCTCCTACTACGTATTACTGTAGTCAACCTTGATAAACGTCTTTTACGGATTCAATACAGTAGTACTTCAACTACTGTCCTACTATAAATGCATTCTAACGGATTCAATGAGTACCATTTTAAGGTTAAGCTTATGACGATTAGGTAAGAGCCATGAGAATTCCGGCTGAAACGATAAAGTTAATCTGGTAAATTCAATGTTTGTTGCTCTTAATCTTGTTCAGCTAAGACATCAACACTGGTCTATTTGGTGGGGTCGTGGGGATTTGAACCCCGAAACACGCGGGGTTCTTGCCGGAGTTTCTCGGTCTCAAGCCCGCATCCTCCCAGGTTAAACTACGGTCTCCAACAGGGTTTGTTTTAGAACCCATGGTTCCAAAGCATTCACGGTTTAAGAAATTTAGCAGTTTCTCTATAACGGCAAGTGATTCCAAAGCTCAAATTTTCCGTAAACTATATTTTAATAGTTTTCCGGATGAAAAAATATTTCAAACATGCATTAAATATTCGAGTTTATTTTCAGCAAAATTGTAAGAAGTCTTATTAATATTATCTTTTAGATATAATCATGAAAATTATTGTTAAGGTGTTAGCTATAAGCATAAAAAATCTTAAAGAAAGAGTTTTCAAGACCGTAGATGAAATTTCAGAGGAAATAATAAAAATAGGCGAGGAAATACGTAGAACCCCCGAATTGGGGTTTAAGGAATTAAGGACATCAAGCATAGTTAAAAGAGAATTTGAAAAGCTAGGGCTAGATTACGAGGACGAACTTGCTTTAACAGGCGTAAAAGCTAAGCTTAAGGAGACCGGGGAAAAACCTGCAGTTGCAGTTCTAGGAGAACTAGACGCTGTCCCTTGCCCAGAACATCCTTTAGCAGATAAAAAAACTGGAGCTGCTCATGCATGCGGACATAATGTTCAAGTAGCTATAATGTTGGCTGTCGGTAGAAGTTTGCTGGAATCAGGCGTAATTAATGAACTATCGGGCAATGTAGTTCTAATGGCTGTTCCAGCGGAAGAATATGTTGAAATAGAGTACAGACTGAAACTTAGAGAAGAGGGTAAAATAGAGTTTTTAGGTGGAAAACAAGAGCTCATACGTTTGGGTGTTTTCGACGACATAGACTTAGCAATGATGGTTCATGCCTGGCCCAGAATGCCTGGAAGAAAAGTTTGGATAAACTTTACCTCCAATGGTTTTATAAGCAAGTATGCTCGTTTCATAGGTAAAGCAGCACATGCTGCAGCAACCCCTCACAAAGGAGTAAATGCCCTTAATGCTGCTGCTTTAGCCATACTTGCAATACACGCTCAAAGAGAAACTTTTAAAGACGAAGACTATGTTCGCGTACATGGAATTATAACTAAAGGTGGAGACGCCGTTAATGTGGTACCTTCAGATGTCAGAATGGAAATGTATGTTCGCGGAAAAACCTATGAGTCTATAGAGGATGCAAGCTTGAAAGTAGATAGAGCATTGAAAGCTGGAGCCTTAGCTGTAGGAGGCAGCGTTGAAATAAGAAACATTCCAGGATACCTACCGCTAATACAGGATAGGAATCTCTCTACAGTTTTCAAAAACAACGCTACTGAATTACTAGGTGAAAAAGGAGTAGTTGAAGGAGGCCATCAAGCTTGGTCAACAGATATGGGTGATGTCTCACACATTATTCCTTCTATCCATCCACTTATTGGAGGCTTTGATGGGGACGCTCATGCTAAAAACTTTGACATCAAAGACCCTGAAATGGCATACATTATCTCAACGAAAATAGTTGCCTCAACAATTATTGACCTATTAGCTAACAATGCCAGTACCGCCAGGCAAATAGTAGCTTCATTTAAACCTAAAATGACCAAGGAGAAATATTTAGAATATTTGAGAAAAATGTTTAAATGAACTTAGTAAGTTATTTAGAGCCCTAGCAATGCTATGAGGATTTGTGCTAATACTGCTGCGCCAAGAAACGCTCCTAACCATACAAAGAGCGATAGTATAGCTATCCTCCAACCTACCTTTTTCAACCTTGGAATCTCCTTAGAAACAGCGATTCCAGCATAGGCAAGTATCGGAGTACATACGGCTAAGAAGGCAACCTTCTTAGTATAGGTTACTACGATTTCTGAGCCTGGAAAACCCGGCAATGATACAAGTAGCCCTACGAGCATAATCCAGGCAAACGTTGGTAACTTTTTCAGCACACCTATCTTATCTAGAACCCACTTTATCCCTATACCCGCTAAACATATAGCATAAAGTATCATCATTCCTGGGAAAGCATCTATAACTGATATGTGCCAGGCAATACTGTTCCCTATGAAAGATAGTAAAGCTGCAATTAACGCTGCTATGGCCATGAAAATGTAAGTGTTCTTTTGACTACTACCCATTCACTTCACCCCTTTACCCTCCTTTTGACCTGACAAATACAGGCTTTAGAACGTGATAGAGCTTATCAGCTAGAGGCAGTGTTACCAGAGAGTCATAGTACACCGCTATAACACCCGAGATAAGGTTGCTTGCAACGGCAAAGGCTAAAATGGTGTCCTTGATTTCTGGAAACACAAGGCTCATTGCTACTGAGCAAGCGGTCATCATACTTGCGCTTCCCGGTCCACATGCCATAGCTAGGGCTAGTGGGTGAAATACATTACCTAGCACCGAGCCTAAGGTAGAGCCGACAAAAGCCCACCATAATGTTCCGTAAACTGTTCCGCAAATATATACACCAAGCGTACCTAAACCTTCAGGAGAATCTAACCCATATCTTTCACTAATAACTGCTAAAGCAGGCTCTCTACATATGTCAAAGGAGGCCCCTACAGCTTCTCTCCTTAACCCTAAAAGTAGGCCCACGGGTAAACCTATGAGAACAGTACCTATTGTAGCAGCAAAATTTTGAGCTATTAACGGTACCCCATATTTAATCATCATAGGCACATGCGGTCCAACTAGAACCCCATATTTAGCAGCTAAGGGGCCTAAGGATCCTATTATGAATGGTGATGCTATTTTAACTTCCTCTTCCGAAACAAGTTTTCTAAGAGGCTCCACAACTTTCCCTAGGACATTTGGAGATATTATTAATCCCAGCACTACAGCATACAACATTGGGAATAATGTGACCATAGCAATCCATACTTTAAATTTTAAAACACCAATGAGCTCGCTAATTACTATGATTATGATGACAGCTATATGCAGTTTAATATAAGGCCTTAGTTTTTCAAGAATGCTCTTTTCTGCCATTAACTTTCCTCTCTAGAAATTTCTTATTGTTATATCTTTCTAAACCATAATAATTAATAACATTTTCCCTAACCTTATTGGAAAAATGTTTCACATATTGTTAGAATAAAGTTAATTTTTTCCACCTAAAATATACCATAACTTTATTCTATGGGAATTTTTGAGTTATTTGTTACTATGGATTTTCCTGTATTTTAAAGCTGGTTAGTGTTTCTCTAGAACCATCCTCTCATGTTTTTGTGTTCATTTAAAACTATGTGGGTTTCTGTTTCAACAATGTCCGAACATATCTCTCTAATTCTCTTTAAAAATCTATCTAGTTCTTCTACGTTTCTAAAGTAGGCTTCGATTATGGCATCTCTATCTCCTGTTATACCGTATATTCTTGAAACATTAGGATGCCGTCCTAAAGATTTAACTAACTCTATTGTTACACCTGTTTTTGTTTTAACTTCAATTAGTGTTTTAATAAAGTAACCTAGTTTCTTTTCATTCACTTCTATAGTATATGATTTTATGATGCCTTGTTTCTCTAATTCCTTAACCCTACGATAACATACAGTAGTTGATGCCCCTACGATTCTGCTAAGTTCGTTATAGGTAATTTTCGCATTCCTATATAGCTCTCTCAAAATCTTTATGGAAAGGTCGTCTAAAAATTTTTCCACCACATTCCCCCACGTTATTCTCTCAAGAAAATATTTTAAATTTTATCCAAAACCCATGTAAATATTTTTTCCATAAAGCCATAGAAAATGTTATTAAATACTCATTCCAAAAATACAGTCTGGAAAATGAGTTTCATTATATTGCAGAGTGTGATATAGTTGCCTGCTTTATGGCTTCATGAAATGAAATGGCCTGATGTTCTAAAATATCTGGAAAACGACGATAGAATCATCATTCCATGGGGGAGCACAGAGCAGCATGGTAAATTCGCTCCACTAGGTACTGACACATTAGCTGCAATAGCGCTTGCAGAAGATGCAAGCGCAAAAACAGGTGTCGTTATTGCGCCTCCTATGTGGTTTGGATGGAGCCCTCACCATTTGGTAAGACCGGGAACCATAAGTGTAAGAGCTGAAGTTTTAATAGAAGTCCTTTACGATGTTATAAAGTCATTAGCAAAGCATGGGTTTAAGAAGTTCGTTGTTATAAACGGCCACAGAATAGTCAATATCCCATGGATGCAGATCGCAGCGGAAAGAGCCCAAAGAGAACTCAAAGTTAAGGTTGTCATTTTCGACCCAGCATACATGAGCAAGGAAATAGCCGATAAACTAGGCTTTGGACCTGTAGGACATGCTGAAGAAATAGAAATATCCCATATGCTATACAAGTACCCTCAACTCATAGACTTAAGCAAGGCAAAAGACTATGTTCCGAAGGAGAAACCTCTCTACCATGTTGACCCAAGAGACCCAAGAGACACCCTATGCTACGTACCAAGTACAGAAGAAGACATGAAATCTCTTATCGAAGCTTCAGGAGACTCCATAGTTGGTAGGCCAACGAGGTCTTCAGCGGAGAAGGGTAAAAAATACCATGAATACTTAGTTTCAAGACTAGTAGAAGTTCTAAACATGTTGAAGGAGGGATAAAAAAGAATGAGTTTAAGTTTGGGTGAAAAAATATTCTATATCATTATAATATTGGCTATAATACTATCTAACCCGCCCATACTAAATATTGTCAACGAGTACTGTAAAACACACCCCTTAACGCTGGGTTTCCCAACGTTTTGGCTCTATTTAGAAATAGTATGGACTATAGTAATAGTGGCGTTTGCTATTGCAGCAATTAAAATCGAGAAGTGGAGAAATATTGAAGAAAAAATAGAGAAAATCCTTTCTGGAAAGGAGGTGCAATAAGGTGGAAGGATTAGAAGCTATCATAGGAATCACCATACTACTCGGCTGGGTTTTCTTAATGGTTATTGTAGCGTGGCTTAGCACCAAATATAAAAGACTAAGCGTAACTGATTTCGCAACAACTGGCGGCACATTAGGTTTGCTAACGCTCTTTCTAACATATAGTGCAACATATCATAGCGCCTATGCGTTTATGGGGACTACGGGTTTCATACATACCCACGGTTTAGCGTGGTGGGATAATGTTCATTGGTGCGTACTTCCAGGAATAATGTTCTGGATTATTGGTAGTAGAGTGTGGGCGCTTTCGAAAAAATATGGCTTCATATCTTACGGCGACTATCTTAAAGGTGTATATAAAAGCGGTGGACAGGTAGCTACAGCCTTAAGTGTTGCAGCAGCTATAGTCGGCTTTATTTTCGTGCTTCTATACACAGCTATACAGGCTTTAGGAATCTCCTATCTTTTTAATGTTATAAGCGGTGGAATAATATCATTCGAAGAAGGACTTCTAATATTCATAGTGCTAATGGTGTTTATAACTTGGATAGGTGGTTTACGTGGTGTAGCTTGGACAGATACTGTTCAAGGAATATTCATGCTTATAGCCTACATTGCCGGTTGTGTGTGGGTAGCTTCGGCTGCCTTCGGAGGAATATTCAACGTCTTTTCGGAGGCTGCACAGAAGATTCCAGAGGGACTATACTTACCGGGCTTTAAAGGAGCCTTTACCCCCCAGTTTTGGACATCATTATGGATTACAATAACTTTCGGCATGGCAGTAATGCCTCATATTTGGATAAGATATTATGCAGGAAAATCGCTAAGAATAATTAAATGGGCTGCAGTATTTACAGCCGCATATCTAACTTATCTCTACATATTTACGCCAGCCTTAGGCTTAACAGCTAAACTGCTTTATCCCGATTATGCAACTCCTGATAAGCTAGTGCCAGTGTTGCTTTTAAAATATACGCCGTTTGCTTTTGCCGCCTTTGTTATGGCAGGAGCTCTCGCAGCAGCCCTATCTACCGCTGATTCTCAGCTTCATGCCGTAAGCACTATTCTTACTGTGGATATTTACAAAACCTTCGTAAAACCTGAAGCCGATGAGAGATATCTATATAATGTTGAAAGATGGATTGTAATAGGCTTGGGAGTTATTGTAGCATTAATATCTTTCACTAGACCAGGGCTTTTCCTAACAATATTAACTATGGCAACGGCTGGAACAGCTGCGCTTTTCCCTGTATTTGTTGCTCCACTTTTCTGGAAAAGAGTTACTTCGAAAGCTGCTCTAGCCAGCGTAGTTGTAGGAGAAACAGTGGTTGCTTTAACCACCTATGTATGGAAGAATCCGCTAGGAATAGCAGCAGGCGCTTGGGGATTCACTATAGCATGGTTGATACTTATTATAGTTTCTATGGCTACAAAACCTGAGAAATCAGTAGAAGAATGCGTGTCATTTTTAAAAACTATATTTGGGTAATATCAATGTTTTTTCTATTATCTATAAAAGTGATGGGGGAAAGTAAAAAATGGGTAGCCCTAAGGTAAGGGAGTATTTTAAGAAAAAATATCTTGAAATGGTGGAGAGAGGAGAGACTTGGGAGCTTTTAAGACTAATGGGGCCGACGGGTCCTAGGGCTATTGTTGAAGGAAGAGAGATGATAGTGCTTGCTTCGAACAATTACTTGAACTTAGCGAACGATCCTAGAATTAAGAGGGCCGCTATTGAGGCAATAGAGAAGTATGGTTGGGGTGCGGGATCTGACTGGTCTATTGCTGGCTACACTGATTTACAGGAGGAATTGCATAGGAAAATTGCCGAGTTTAAAAAGACGGAAGCCGGACTAGCTTTCCAAACGGGCTATGGTGTTAACGCAGGAACAATACCTAAGATCGTTGGGAAGGGGGACATTGTACTATCTGATGAACTAAACCATGGAAGCATAATAGACGGCATAAGGCTTTCGAGAGCAGATAAAATAATTTATAAACACTGCGATGTAAGTGATCTCGAAGATAAGTTAAGAAAAGTTCACGGAAAATACAACAACATATTGATAGTTACTGATGGAGTATTCTCAATGGACGGTGACATAGCTCCTATGGATAAAATCCAAAAACTAGCTGACGAGTTCGGAGCAATGACGTATGTGGACGATGCACATGGGGAAGGAGTTTTAGGGGAAGGACGTGGAATAGGAGTGCACTTCGGCTTGGAAGATAAAATAGATTTCCAAATGGGAACGTTCTCGAAAGCTTTAGGGTCTTTTGGAGGAATGCTGGCGGGAGACAGAGAAGTAATAGACTATGTACGTAACACTGCAAGAACATGGCTCTTAAGCGCAGCTTATCCGCCATCAGTAACTGCGGCAAACATAAAAGCGCTCGAAATAGTTATGAGCGAACCTGAAAGAGTTAGAAGACTATGGGACAATACAAAATATTTTAAAAAGGAACTGGAGTCCTTAGGTTTCAATACGGGAAAAAGCCAAACACCCATTATACCAGTAATTGTTGGTGATACAAAGAAGGTTAAAGAATTAGCACGTATGCTATTTGATGAAGGCATTTTCGTACTGCCCATAGTGTACCCGATGGTTCCTAGGGGAACAGAGAGAATAAGAAACCAAGTTAACGCGGACCATACTAGGGAAGATTTAGATAAAGCATTAAACGCCTACGAAAGAGCCGGGAAGAAATTAGGAATAATCTAAACAAAACAATTTTTCTTTTTTCCATTTTTAAGGTGTTAAAAGTGCGTAAAGAAAGCAGGAGGGTTCTTGTAATAGGAGCTACTGGTCAAATAGGCTCTGAATTAACTCCTTATCTGCGAAAGATTTATGGAAGCTCAAATGTGATAGCAGGCTATCATAAAAGGAAACCATCGGGCACGTTAGCTAAAGGCCCAAGCGTTTACGTAGACGTATGTGATAGAAGATCCATTGAAGAAGCAGTTAAGAAATATGATATTGACACAGTATACCACATGGCAGCTATACTTTCGGCCGCCGGGGAGAAAAACCCCCAGCTAGCTTGGAAGGTTAATGTTGAAGGCTTATACAATGTGCTTGAAGCGGCTAGAGAATATGATCTTAGAGTTTTCTGGCCAAGTTCTATAGCTGTTTTCGGCCCGAAAACACCGAAGTACAATGTTCCACAAGATACAATACTTTGCCCTACGACAATGTATGGTGTAACTAAGGTTACCGGGGAGCTACTATGCAAATACTATATTGATAAGTATGGAATAGATGTTCGAGGAGTTAGATACCCCGGAATCATTAGTAGCGAAACCCTACCAGGGGGAGGAACAACAGATTACGCAGTTGAAATGTTCTATGCAGCGATAGAGCATAAGAAATACGTTTGCTTCGTAAGAGAAGATACGGTTTTACCTATGATGTACATGCCTGACGCTATAAAAGCCGCTATAATGCTAATGAACGCTGATCGTTCAAAATTAACATACATGGTAGGGTACAATGTTTCAGGAATGAGCTTCTCAGCAGGTGAGCTTGCAGCTGAAATTAAAAAACATGTTCCTGACTTTGAAGTAGAGTATAAGCCTGATTTTAGACAGAAAATAGCTGACACATGGCCTAAAACAATAGATGATAGTGTTGCACGTAAAGAATGGGGATGGAAGCCGGACTGGGATCTTAAAAGCATGGTTAAGGACATGCTTGAGAAGCTAAAAAAGAAAATTCTTCACTACTAACTATTTTTATGTTTACCATTTTGAACATAACGTGAAAACGTCTGCTGCTAAAAGCTAAGTCTTCTTAACTTTTAGGAGAAAACTCTAATAACTTTTCTCCGCGGATGTTTTGAAAAGGTATTTACGTTCTCGCTAATATATTATTTATTGAGAGAGTTCAAGGTCTGATCTGCTGTGAAGGTTATGTTTGTTAATTCTCAAGATTTTTGACCCGAGGTATCGTGAGTTTCTAGGTACTACATGTTCCGGGATTCTAAGTAGGTGACCCTATTTTTCGTTAGGTTCAGACATTTCCGTTTTTATGGGCAGTTGGTTGTTTTCACCATATTGTTCTTATTCCTATTTTCTCTGCTACATAAGTTAGGTCTTTGTCCCCGGTTATTATGGGTTTTTTGAGTTTTTGCGCTAACGCTATCGTTATAGCGTCGGATGTTGAGAGCTTCCTTCTCCTTAGCCTTGTTTCTTCCGAGCTTCTTAATGCCTTGTCTCCTTCGATTTTTATTAGCGCAGCCGCTACGGCTATTTTGGGAGTTAGGTTTGCTATGTTGAAGTATGTGCTTACAAAGTCAAGTAGTTCTTCCTCGTTTCTGAAGGGTAAGCGTCCTTTTCTCCAGTGGTAGGTGGGCTCGTAAACTACGAGGTAATGTGTTATCCCCTCTGTTTCCCCCTATCGAATCTAAAACCCTAATCGCCTCCAGTGATGCTTGACCCATTAAATCAGCCATAACAGCGTATGTATCCACAATTACCGCGTTAGCCTTCTTAGCCAAAGCTCTTCCTCCTCCGCAATATCCTCTTCAGCCCCTTCAAGATTAACTCTTAGCCTCCTACCTCTCTCCCGAAGCTCACTCCATAGGTCACGTGTTTTCAAAACTATTCTGTCACCTTCAACTTTTAACTCTAAGAACATGCCTTCGGTAATGCCGAGTTTTCACGAACACTCTTAGGAATAACGATAACACCACGTTTACCCACACGAACTTTAACCATGGCTTTCTCACCAAGAATGTCTGACTAAATTATATTTCAGACTGAAATATAAGTTTGTCAGAACACTAAAGCATAGTAACCAATATAGGAATTTCACTATCCACTAGCCTATTCTTGGCACTATTCCGTTGAAGTGTTTGTCGAAGCTCATAACGTAGTTTATTCTGTAGAGTTTCATTACGGCTATTGATGTTGCATCTGTGAAGCTTAGGCCTTTTTGAGAATATTTTGTGAAAATATTCCATGCTTCCTTGAAGATCGTTTTGTTTACATGGATTATTTTGAGTTTTCTTGATGATAGAATGAAGTTTCCTATGTCTAAAGCTATCCTTGGGGAGCCTGTTCTAACTAAAGCTACAGTTACTGCTTCGTCAAATACGTAATCTGAAGTGTAGAGCCTCCCATACTCTCCTTTTAAAGCTTTTCTAAGTAGTTCAACGGCTCTCTCATGGTTTATGTCGCTTCTATTTCTGGCTGCAACGAAAACCCCTGTGTCTATGAAAATGGACAATTCATTCACCATACAAGTGCTTATCTATAGTTACAGAGGTATCCTTTAACTTCCAATCCATAGGTTTATCGAGCATTTCCAGCATTGGGTCCTCGGCTTCCTCTTTACCGCTTAGCTTCTCCACTAGGGTGTCCTCGTTTTCTAAACCTATTTCAACAAGCTTCTCAAGTATTTCGTGAAGACTAGCCTTAATCCCTCGAAGTCTAAGCTTCAACTGTAGTTCTTCAAGCTTCCTCTTAGCTTCAACACGTAACTTAACACTACTGTACTTACCGGACATATATGCCACCTAGTAGAAAAGTATGCTAGGGATCATTTATAAGTCCTTATAGTTCCAGTTTAAACCAAATGTAAGCGGCATGGTTGAGGACATAATAATGGGGTTTATTGGTGCTTGTACTTTAAGTTAGGGTTTAGTATGTAGGAGATAAGGTTATAACTAGCTTGGTTTTTGATTGCAGGGTTTAGGATGAGTTTAAGCTGGAGGTTAGTGGTGAGAGGGGTTTGAAAATGCTTAGTAAAGCTGTTGAGGAGGAAATAGAAAGCATCTATTTAGGTAGGTGAAGAGTTTTATGGTATATCTCTAGTTTTCGGCTTTATTTCTAGGGTTTCCGGTGGATCATAGGTAAGCTTTAGTTTTCTAAGTGCTTCTCTACCTAGTAGTTGTTTTCTCACGTTTAGTGTTGTATATGCGTGGCATAGTATTTCTGCTTGGTTTATTCTCAGCTTTACTCGGGAAACTCTTAGCTCAACTGGTGCTCCCGTAGCTGTTTTAGCCAGTACTTTTCCTTCCTCGAATAGGTTAAGGTTTAGTTTAAGATATGTTTTAAGTGTCAGAAGTACTCCCCCTTGGAATCCGGTGTCTACAATGAGCCTCTCGGTGCTTACACGGTCTCCTAAAGGGTTTCCAATGAGTACTTCAACTACTGGTTCGTAGTTTAGCTTCTCATTTACGAAAAATGTTTTCACCGCCGATTCACCATGGTAACCCAAGCTCTAACTCGGCCCGCTCCCCCCTTCTAAGCGGAAGCTTAAGTATCAGCCCATGCTCCACACACTTCTCCCTAGAAACCCTAGCTGCTTCAACATAGCTACTGTAAACCCCCAATACCTCCCCATTGCAAATTAGCATGTAGCCTTTAGAGAACTTTTCAGGATTCTTACCGACAAAGCTCTGTGCTTTCTTGTATCCCATGCTAAAATATTTTTCAAGAGTAATCCACGCCTGTAATTCCCCGTAGTTGCTTCGCGTCATTAGCCACTGCTTAATGGCTTCCTCGAAAATTGAAGCAACAGTTCTACCCTCTAGGGAAGCGTAGGCTTTAACCAAGCGGTAGAGTTCTTCGTCAAAATTCTTTATTGCTACAAGCTTCCTACCCTTAACCATAGGGTTTCACAAGATAAACTAGATTAACTAGATAAATAAGTTTAACTGAATTAGGGATTTCCGTATCGACAAAAAATACTAACTATGGCTTTCTAAATAATAGCTAAAGTAATGCTTGGAAGATTGTTGCTAAAGGAAACCATAATGTCTCATAATAGCAAACATGTCACCCATAGTCATGAAGCTATGGTTACTGATTTTAAGAGGAGATTTATTGTCTCCACAATTCTAACTGCCCCGGTTCTTTTACCTTCCCCTTCAACTCATAAGCTCATAGGTTACAGCATTGTTTTCCCTAGTAGAAACTTTCTCCTATGGCTTCTCTCAACAATAATCTACGTTTACTGAGGCTACCCCTTCCTTAAGGGGCTAATGGGTGAGGTTAGGAGAAGGGTTCGCCTCTTTACATGTTTTTGGTCATCGGTTCATCCTTTTCCCCTACGGTCGCTCAGGCTTCATCCTTCATTGCGGGAGCGTTTACAGCCAACCCCCAGACAACGGCACATCTGACTATAATGTCCTCCTAAGCAATAGTATAAACATAACGCAACAAGGAGAACATGTAAGATAATGCTTTTATATAAAACCTGCAACGGCTTCCCGGAATGATGACTCTTATAGGTGTCGCTATTAGTGTAGCTTACCTTTACAGCTCATCTGTCGTATTTCTCATTCCCGGTGGAATGTTCTTCTGGGAACTTGCTACTCTTATTGATGTTATGCTTCTCGAACACCGGATAGAAATGAAAACCGCTGCAGGAGCATTTAAGGCTCTAGAGTTGCTTGCTAAATCAATACCTACTGTTGCTCATGTTGTTAGGAATGGAGAAATGGTTGATGTTCCTGTTTCGGAGGTTAAGCCTGGGGATAGGGTTCTTGTTAGGCCTGGGGAGAAAAATTCCTGTTGACGGGGTTAAGGTTGACGGAAAATATGGTGGTTTAAAGCTTGCTTCAATACATGTTGTTAATGGAGGATTAGCTGCTGAAATAGAGGGTTTAGGTTCCGTAAACGCTAGCTTACATGTCGTTAACGGTGGATTATCAGCTAAACTCGCCTTCGGAAACTACAGTGGAGAAGCAACTGTTAAAGCAAAGGTATCTAATGGAGGATTAGATGTCGAAATAGACGATCCTGGAGCTAAGGTTAAAGCTGAAATGGAGGTTCTGAATGGTGGAGGAAAATTCAGCATAGACGGGTATTCGGAAAGCTTCCTAAAGAAGAAAACATTCTCTGACAAAGAATACGATGCGGCAGCAAAGAAGCTTAAAGTGGTCGCTGAAGTACGCAATGGAGGATTGAAGCTGGGGATCGGAAGGTGAAAGAGTTTTTTCGTAGTACCAGAGGAAAGACCGCTTACAGCGAAGAAAATAATTTCATACCTTAACAGCGGACCTAAGCTCGAAATACTCTACACGCTAGCTACCGAAGGACCCATGGCCGCTAAGGAGTTAGCTGAGAAAATAGGCATATCACTACCTACCATTCTAGGCCACTTACAGGACCTATCAGAGGTTGGATTGGTAATAGTAGATCATGTTAAGCTAAACGGTAAGGTTGTTAAGAAGTACAGGGTTGTTTCGAGAAAAATAGTTTTAAACATCGATATTAAGAGGATCAGGGAAGCAACTAAGGAGGAAGAGGAAAAACAGGTTAGAAGCAGGATTGAAGAGCTAACTCTAAAATACATTAGCTTGAAGAGGAAGAGAGGGAAGCTTCCGCTAACAGTTAAGGTAAGAGATGTTATGAGAACACTGGGTGTCGATTTAGACACGGCAATAATGATTGTAGAGTTTTTCAATACAAACCACAGCCTAATAGTAGATTATCTTTCAAACGAAATACTAAACTATGTTGAGAAGAAAGGGGAAGCAACCATAAGGGGAATTTCGGACAAACTACATCTACACCCATACTGGGTTGTTTTCGCAACACAAAACCTATCGTCTAAAGGATTACTTGTAAGAACAGATAACAAAGTATATTCTACAAGGAAATATTATGCTAGAAAAAGCGAAGACGCCTAGACGGAGCAGAAATAGCGTATTAAACCCGTTCCACTATGTTCTAAATATTGAACTGTTTATTTATATAAAGGAAGCATGAGTGCCCATAAGCTATCGGTGCTTAACTACTTCTACACTACGTAAACTTCTATGCCCAATTTCTCAGCTATTTTCGCTTGTTTCATATCACTTGTTAGAAGCTTTCCATAATGTTTCGCTTGAGCCAAATATAACGCGTCATACACTGTTATCTTGTTTTGTAAAGCTATTTTGAACGCTTCGTCAACGTATTTGTCTTGCCTTTCAATTTTCACAATGTTTTCCTCAACTAGCTTCTTCAATATCCCATACAATGTTTCTGCAGTTTCCTCACTTACCCTAGAATGTATTGTTGCGTGTTTCCATATTGCGTTAGCTACCTCTTTGATAACATGGTCTATGGAGCATACTTCCTTAAACAAGTATTCTTCTACTTTCAACCATCCTTCCTCTTTTAAAACATATTTTGCTAATGAAGAAGCATCAATAACTATCACGATCCTCCCTCACATACTTAGCAGCCGTTCCTTTAGGTGATTCAGGTATTTTCTCAAGAACCTTCCTTATTTCCTCTAAAACCTTTCTCCTATGAAGCTCTTCAACCCTTTTCTCAAGGAACTTACGGATTTCCTCGCTCCAATTAACCAAATCTTTTAGTTCATCCATTTTCTCCTTAAGTTTCCTAGGGATTCTAACGCTAATAACGGTACTCAAAGTTTACACCTAAATTATGATATTGTATTACAAACCTATTAGTGTTTCCGTAATACACTAAATATGTGGCAACGTAATGTGTTTTAAACATGTGGAAATTAAGAAGAAATACTTTGCTTACTGTAGGAATCTATCGTATGCTGTTTTACCTGTGCTTTCAGGTGTTGTTTCAGCTTCAACCCTAACTATTAGAGGCTCCCTTATTTTAGCAGCTAAAGCTTTTACTATAGCCCATCCCCTCGGGAGAACCCTAACCTTCCTAGCTATTGGCCCAACTATTTCCTCTATCCTCGCCAAATCTATGTCTTCAACTCTGTGAGCTATAATGTTCTGGCCCATTTGGGTGGTTATGGTTTTAGATATTAGACTTGGCCTCTGAGTTGCTATGAAAGGAGTTACTCCGTTTCTAGGCCCTGTTGTCGCTATTAAATGTATTGTGTCCCTCAAAGACCTAATTGCTTCGTCACCTGCAAGGGTTATGCCTCCTTTTTCCGGGCAGAATAGGTGTGCTTCATCTATTGCAATTATGCATCCGAATTTCTCGTTAACAAGAGCTTCACTGTAGATTTTCCTTAAAATGTTCGTTAGAACCTTAAATGCGTGGTCGAAATCTCTCGTAGCGGACAAGTCTATGTGTACAACCGTTTTAAACTTCAGCAAATCAACTATGTCTGAAATATCGTATTTAGGCATAGATAGTTGCTGATTCTCAAACTTCCTCTTCCACTCAACAATTCTACTTCTAATTTCAGCTCTAAGTTTAACATCCTGTATTTCCGGAAGGATTTTCTCAAGAACATAGTCCGGTGTTAGGGTGAAGGATTCTTCATGCAAATTCTTAACAGCAACTTCAATGGCCTTAGCGGCTTTAGTTCTCTTATCATAGTATCCTAGATTCACGAGTAGTTCTCTTAAGTACTCGTCTCTACTCATAAACTCTAGAACATCTATTTCGTCAACATGTATTCTAGTGTAGCTTCCCGCACCTCCAGCAGCTTCCCTAAGCTCCTGCGAACCATACTCTCCATCCTTATCTATTATTAGAATGTGGGGTGTTCCACCAAGCTCCCTTATTTTCCTAATGATCCTTATTAGGAGTGTTAGCATTGTTGTTGTTTTACCGGTACCTACACCTCCAACAATAAGTAGCCCCTGCCTTAGGAGCTTAGGTAGTTCGAGTTTGAGCTTATGTTTCCAACTAGGATATATTGAGCCGACCTCAATGCTTGGAGCTGATGGTTCAAGAAGTTTCTCGATAACCTCATGTTTTGGAGCGTAAACTTCGCTTAAAGGCTTAACATGCTCTATGAGCATGAGGAGGTTGTCTATTGATGCTTTACCTGAAAGGAGAAGTTCTAAATCCTCAATGTAGCCTATTTGTTTAGCTCTAGCTCTAGGGTAGTTTCTTGAATCATCGATTAAGGGCTTACCCATTCTTATAAGGTCTTCCTCATAATCCCTAGCTTTCCTCCTCAAAGGAACCTCTAGTACCTGGTAGAAAACTGGGATTCCGGGCTTAGATGGGTGCTCAATACATACAATATCCCCTATTTCGACTTTGGCTCCAAGCTTAACTGTGAAAACTATTTCGTCTGGCTCGTAAACTCCGTCTTCGGAGAAAACATATCCTAGCCTCTCCTTCACAAGACCCTTAAACTCCACCTATCAAACACCCCCATACTCCGGTAAAACAGGGATTAAGGTGTGGAATCCCTTTTCAAAATACTTAACAATACATGAGTGTAGGGCGTCTTCGTAAAGCTCTCTCAGAAGCTTACGCGTAATTTTAACTTCCTCATCAGCCTTCATTATAACGTAAGGTATGCCCTCCCTAGTTCTAGTAGAGTACAGGTAGTTTAAAATGTCCATGTAGTTTCGGGTTAAATGTCCAAAATCAACTCTGAAAGGAGGCATAGACATTGTTAGTCTTAAGAATGTGAATTTAGGCTTAACCTCCCTTATAAGCTTCAAAATGTTTATCTCATGAAACCATTCAGTAACCGCAGGAACCTCTGAGGGAGGGTTCGGGTAAAACTCTTTCTCCTTAAGAATACTAGATAAGGTTATGTGGTCAAATGACGATTTAATATTTAGAATTCTACGTAAATATCTTGAACGAGGCCTTTTAACAAATCCTACAACACTCACTTTACTGCCTAAAGATGCCTTATGTAAGGTAAGAACAGCCCTCCTATATCTCTGAAGAGCTTTTAACTCCGTTTCCGAACCCACAATAAGCTTACCTAAAGCACCATAGGGTATTAGTGGACCGTCTATTATAAGTAAGTCAGGGTTTCTACTGAGTAGTTCGGTTGCTGTTTCGAAAACCTTTGCCTCCCTAACCTTATCTGTAACGCTAGCTATTTGGTCGCTGACTTCGTATTCTCCAAGTTCCTGAGGTGTTGGAGGAATAATTTCTGGTTCAGCAATAACACGTTCAATAACGCGGTTACCTTCAATAACTAAGCCTAGGGAAGTAACTATTCCAAGATAGCCTGCATTGAGAGAAACAATGTTGCTGCCGCCGTCAACAACAGCTACTCTCCTAGGAATCCATGTTGGAGAAGAATCTACTTCTCCCAAAGTAGTGCTCCCTAAAACCACATTGTATGCTTCAGTGGAAAAATCAGGTATGCTACTGAGAAACTCAATAAGCTTCTCCCGAACCTTAACAATAAGTGATGGATTGGTGTAGGAAATTTCCCCTTCCCTCTCCAAATGAGACAATGTTTATCCCTACCGTGTAGGCTTCCACACTATATATGGAATGTTCTATATAAGAGAATATCTAAGATAGCTGAGCTTTCATAACAAGCTCCATAATTACTTAGTAGATTAAGGAGAATAGTGTAGAGATATTGCCGTAATTTTTAAACAGATGCACATATATTCTTAGCTAGCATAGAATTTTATGGAATAGTTTTTTGAAGTGGTAACATTTGAGTTTGTCTCTTAGGAAGGAAGTTGGGCTTTTAGGTTTACTGGCTTTCGGCATTGGAACAATTATTGGCGGCGACTACCTTATCGTAAACTCATTCATTATTGCCAGCACTGGTGCTAGCGTTGTTTTAGCATACATGTTGGCTGGTGTTTTAATCTTAATAGTTGCTTTAAACTACTGCGAGCTCATGGCTGCTATGCCCTATGCTGGTGCCGAATATGTTTATATTAGCGAGGCCTTCGGACCAGCTGCAGGCTTCATTCTAGGATGGCTAGCTGTTCTAGGATGGAGCATTGCCATTGGAATTAACGGCATAGTGATCGGAGACTTCATGAGCATTTTCATACCTGAAGCCACCGTGCCTAGGTGGGTTTGGAGTGTTATTAGCGTTGTAATTGTGTGGTATTTGAACCACAGGGGTATTAGGCTTGCAAGCTTAGCTGAAATAATAACGACGCTGGGTTTAGTTCTCGCACTACTAGCCTATGCTTTCATAGGCTTCACACACATGAGCATATCTAATTTAACACCGCTTTTCGTAAACGGGTTTTCAGGATTCCTTTACGCAACAGCTTTCGCAACACTGTTTTACCTAGGATTCAACATGGTTGCTCAGCTAGCTGAGGAAGCAAAAATTCCTAGAAGAGAACTATGGAAAGTTGTTATATACGTTATTGTCGGTGTAGCGTTGGTTCTAATAATTACTAACCTATCAACCGTCCTCATGGCCCCCTACGACTCCATAGTTAATGTAGCATCTAATGAGTGGCCTCTTTCAGTACTGCTTAAACCATTCATTGGAGATCTAGGTGTTGCATTAGTAACGCTGTTTGCGGTGTTTTTGGGAGCACTAACAACAATGATGGGATGCTATGTTGTTAGTGCTAGATTCATATTTGCTTTCGCTAGAAGCGGCTTACTTCCAAAAACATTTATGAAGCTCCATCCAAAATACGGGTCACCATACGTAGCCTTACTTGTTGGCTTAGTAGCGGGACTTATCGGCTCATTTATCCGTAGACTAATTGACTATGCGTCACTACTGGTTGTAATGAGTCTTGTGGCATTTATTTTAGTTGCATTATCGCTAATGCAGCTGAGAAGAAAGAAGCCTAACCTTGAAAGACCATTTAAAGTACCATTGTACCCGCTTGTTCCGATAGCAGCCATAGTTTTCGCACTAACACTTCTTGCCGCGTTTATAACGCAGCTCAGCTTCGACATGATCATTCTAATAGTTATATGGCTGATTCTCGGCTACTTAATTATGAAACTATACGCTCATAGTAGAGGTGGTTAAGTATGGTTGAAGAAGAGGAAAAGGAGTATGAGGAGTTTGAGAAAGCATACATGCATGCGCTAAGTAGGTATCTTAACGCATTCTGGTTTGACGAGGAAGAGGAAAGAGAAGTGCTTGAAGTATTGAGGTCTAAGCGTTTAGAGTCTAAAATAGGGTTTAAAACAAAGGAGTTTGAAGAGCTTCTAGCAAAATATCATGGAGTAAAATATGCTGTAGCTACTTCCTCAGGTACAACAGCCTTACACTTAGCCCTCGCAGCATTAGGTATTGGGCCTGGAGATGAAGTAATTGTTCCAGCTATATCATCTATTGCATCAGCAAATGCCGTCATATATCAAAACGCTATCCCAATATTTGCAGATATAGACCCTAAAACACTCAACATGGACCCGAATAGTTTAGCTGAAAGAGTAACTCCTAGAACGAAAGCCGTTATCGTAGTTCACATGTATGGTTGTCCAGCTGACATGAAGCCTATAATGGAAGTAGCTATGGACCATAAACTCTACGTTATTGAAGACTGCTGCTTAGCCATGGGTGCCGAGTATTATGGGAGAAAAGTCGGCACCATAGGGGACATTGGAGTGTTCAGTTTCGGATCAGGTAAGCAACTATGTACAGGTCAGGGAGGAGCCGCTATAGCGAAAGACCCTAAAATAGGGGAGAAACTGAAGAAACTAAACCACCACTATGGAATTCCACGTAATGGAAGATTCATAGGTACAGCTGATGAGCTAGGATTCAATTATAAAATGTCCGAAATAGTTGCAGCCTTAGGTATTGCTCAGCTAAGAAAGCTTGACAAACTAAATAGTAAGAGAATAGAGAATGCTAAATACATTACTGAGAAACTAAGAGACCTAAACGGTAAAGGCATAAAACTTCCCTATGTACCGCCGGGAGTTAAGCATGTTTTCAACGAGTACGTAGTGCAGGTTGAAGAGGAAAAAATAGGTTTGTCAAGAGATAGATTTTGGCAAATACTATTAAGCAAAGGCATCATGGCTGACCCGCTTTTCGACACACCAATGTATCTTGAACCACTTTATAGAAACAAGATAGGATATGGTGGAACCAAATGCCCATTCGAATGCCCCCTATATAAGGCTAAAGGAGGCCATGTAGAATACAGGCCAGGACTATGCCCTACCGCTGAAGAAGTTCTAAAGAAAGTTGTTGCAATATCCCCCCACCCGGGACTTGATAGGGAGGATTTAGACAATATCGTAAACACCATTAGAAGCCTTGTTGAAGGAAAGTAGAAGGGTTGGAAACAATGAGTTACATGTTGGGAATAGATGTCGGTACCACAACATGTAAAGCCATGGTGACTAATAGTGAAGGGAAAGTTATAGCTTATGAGGAGTCCGAAGCATACAGTGTTTTAAGGCCTAAACCGGGATGGGCTGAGCAAAACCCGAAAGAATGGTGGAATGCGGTTAAATCCGTTGTTAAATCTGTTGTTTCAAAAGTTGGCAGTGAAAACATAGCGTCAATTTCCATAAGCAGCATGGAGGAAGGAGTTGTTCCCGTAGATAAAAATGGTAAGCCACTATACAATTGCATGATATGGCAGGATACTAGGACGAAACCTCAGGAAAAATGGGTTATGGAAAACGTTGGCTTCGTAAAAGTATTGGAAATCACAGGGCTTCCTCCAGCATATGTTTGGTCAGCCGAAAAAGTTTTATGGTTAAAGGAGAATTTAAAGGAGGTTTTCAATAAAACATACAAGTTTCTTCAACCAAAAGACTACATAAACTACATGTTAACCGGGGAGTTCACAACGGATTGGAGCATTGCCGGGCACACGCAATTATTTGACATATCTAAGAGGGAATGGTCTGAAGAACTCATGGAAGCACATGGAATACCGCTTGATAAGTGGCCTGAAGTGTATCCCTCAGCAAAAGTGATTGGTGAAGTAAGAAGTGAAGTATCTGAAGAGTTAGGATTAAAAAAGCACATACCAGTTATGGCCGGTGGGGGAGATCAGGAAGTATCAACTTTAGGTGCTGGAGCTATTGGTGAAGGAGAAGCAAGCTACTCAGCAGGAACATCGAACATACTGAACATTTGTGTTTCAAAACCAGTGTTTGATCCTAGAGTAACCGTGTTCTGCCATCCCCATGAGAAACTATGGATTATGGAACTATATCCTACACAGCTTGGAGAAGCACTACAGTGGGTAAGTATGAATCTATGGAGTAGTCGTG
>JAGGUY010000017.1 GCA_021158265.1 Thermoprotei archaeon | reverse complement strand
TCCTTCTCAATAGCATAGTCTATCACTGTTTCTAATTTTTCCATATCCTCGTAAGTTATCATGTAGGGTGGTAGTAGCCTTAGCACGGTTAAACCTGCTTTTAATGCTAACACCTTATTCTCCTGAAGAGTTTTAAGAACATTTACTGGTGGAACTCTAAGTTCAAGACCTATCATGTATCCTAGTCCCTTCACAGATCTAACGAGCTTATGGTCTTTAGCTATTTTTTCAAGCTTATCTCTAAGAACTCTGGAGTTTCTATTAACAATGTCAGCTATGTTTTCCTTTAGAAAGGCCTTTATTCCCCCTATTAGAGCAGCGCATGCGAGAGGATTACCTCCATGTGTTGTACCATGTTCTCCCGTTTCTAACTTAGAAACTAACCAATCTTTAGTTGCAACAATGCTTATGGGAAATCCTCCAGCTATTGCTTTCCCCGCAGTCATTATATCTGGTTCTACATTGTAGTGTTGGTGTGCCCATATTTTGCCTGTTCTTCCGAAACCTGTTTGAACTTCATCAAATATTGTTACACATCCTACTTCTTCACATTTCTCTTTTATCGTCTTTAAGAACTCCTTGTTAGCAACAGATAATCCCCCTTCTCCTTGAACTACTTCTACTATTATTGCTGCTGTTTCCTCATCAACAAACCTCTCAACACCAAAAACATCATTAAACCTAAGAAAAACAACATCCTTAAGTAATGGTTCAAAAGGCTTACGGTATTTGGGATTCCATGTTAGCGAAAGAGAACCCATAGTTCTACCATGGAAGGAGTTCGTGAATGCTACGAACTTTTTCCTTCCAGTATATTTTCTGGAAAACTTAAGTGCTGCTTCAACAGCTTCGGTTCCACTATTTTGAAAGAAAACGTATTCCAACTTTTTCGGTAAGATTTTAGAGAGAGCTTTAATACTTTCATCTCTCGAATCTATGTCGAAGGAGTATGATGCAACCATAATCTTTCTCATTTGCTCATAAACCTTTTCTACAATCTTGGAATTTGAATGTCCCAGAAATGCCGTTCCATACCCTGTATGGAGATCAAGGTATCTGTTTCCTTTATCATCCCAAACATACTGCATATAACCCCTAACAATCCTTAAACCGTATTTAGGGTAAAGTTGAAGTAGTTTCACCAAAAACATCACCTAGAAACACTAATTAAGGTCTTATTAATTAAAGATTACCGCTAATTTAGAGTTTAAAAACTGGTGTATGTCCGAAAAATCTTAAATCAACTATTGATCCGGGTTCGGCATTTACAGGAATTATTCTAAAGCCTACAGGCTTACCTTTAACTTCACTAGCAACTTTTAAATCATACAGTACTTTTGCGATCTTACGGTACCCCACAGGCTTAGATACCGGAACCATATCTACTCCGTAAACGCATGCGAAAGAATACTGTATCAAATCTTTGACCGTATATGCTCCCTCAACCGCTCTCTCCTTTAACACATTATCTTCCGCAACTGCAAGCATTACTTCATTAAATCCCGTAATTTTGTCTCCAAGCTTTGAAGCAATATTACCGATGGACTTACTTAATACCCATACCCCATGAAGTGTTCCATAGTCTCCAAAGCGTGTTTCTCCAAGTCTCTCTACTACTTTAGCGACACTCATATCCATCCAAGGGCTAGGTGAGAGATCAACGCCATAGAATTTGAGACCATATTTCTCCGCTAAGTCTTCAATTAGAGCATTCATTTGAAGGAGTTTCGCAGATGCTTTTTCCTCAACATAAGTAAGGTTTTTAGATGCTAAATACTCTTCAACAATGAATGGCGTATATGAAATACCGTTTGAACCTATGGGTGCTTTTGATGCTGGAAAATAGGGTGTTAAAGTCTCTCCCCAAATAGCCGTTAACTTGTACCCATTATCTTCGTTAAGGTTTTCGAAAATCCTTGCAATAGACAATAAATCATCATAACTCCTTAACACTATGCTTCCAAAGCTTCTCTTATTGTTAAGTAACGCATTAGGTAAATCCCATACTCTACTATCATCCGACTTGAAATGGAGTGATGATACAAAATCTATTGAATATCTCTCCGCAAGATCTTCAAAAACTTCAGCATATCTCTCAACATCCCCTATATTAGGATCCACGTACGGCAAAGAAAGCCTAATCGTCCAAATTCTAAGTTCACTCTTTAATTCACCTATTAGCTCTAGAAATTTCTGGACAACATTCTCTACGATATTTTTTGCTTCACTAATGTCTTTTCCGTAAACTTCCCCTACCATTAAGGTTATAGCTCTAATGTTCACTTAAACCTAAACCCCGCTTAGACCTTTACCTTACCCATGAACAGCGCTAAGACTATAGATGCTGCTGTTAAATCAGCTATACTTCCCGGATTAATTTTTCTAACAAATAGTTCATTATCGAATTCTTTAAGTAGGTTAAAGCCTTTATCAAAGTCTTCCTCTATTAACTTAATAATTTTTGAAGCTCTGTTTTTCACGTAGGAACTAACTGTTTTTCCATGCTTTCTTAAAACAATGAAGTCATCATACTTACTTAGGAGTTTAAGATATGTAAGCACTATGGCGTTGTTTATGTCTCCGTATCTTCTAAAAAACTCTTCTAAGTAACGATAACCCTCGATAACCTCTTTTAAGCCATTAATACATGTTCTAGAAACTACGTCCTCGGTCGAAGCATACTTTAAGACGTAATGCAAAGTGATATTATTGCTTCTTATTTTAAATTCGTATTTTTCATCGTAAACATCGGGTATAGGTGCGTTGTTTACTCTACCTAAATATCTTGGTGAAGCAACTCTTATCGCTTCATAATATTTCACGGCATCGTCGACCGTTGTTTTTCCAACAATAACTTTAGACATGGATGAAAGAGTTTCCAAGGACACTTTTCCATACATTATTTCTGTAAGGAATATTGAAGGTAAAAGTATTGAAAATATTGTTGATGTACCTAGGTTTACGTTTCCTCCTCTATGCCATTCCCTAGAATTCCTTACACAGCACAGTATAGTTTCACCAATACCTGGAACATAGGTTTCCCTACGTAAGCCGCTGTTTAACGTAGCTATTAGGAGTTTGCGAAAACACCATATAGATGCTGATGCCGAAACTATGAAGTGTTCTAGTCTCATATCCTCATAGCTATGGTACTTATGCACGTTTCCGGGTTTAGGTGTAGCTACAGCTTCAAGTATTAAAGCGGCAGCTGAGGACGTTAATAAGCGCTCTATAGTGCTTATGTACATATGTTCTTACCCCCTCTTTAGCTCATCGATGAGTTTAACGGCTTCTTCATAAATGAAGTCAATTGCGTTTCTAGCTTTAGAATCTACTGATGCATGATAAACTGTGTCTTTACAGTGTCTTATTTTCTCCAGAAGCTCCAATGATGATGTGAGACCATATATTTCAGCATAAGGCCTAATCTTCGTGTAATGCACCAATGCTTCAACTATTGCTGGTAAAACCCTATTAAATACTCTAGGCTTACTTCTAAGAATAACTACCTCTTTAACAAATGCGTTAACTAAGTACTTACCTTCACCGACTTGCTTAGGTAAACTATTCTCACATACGATATAGGCATCAGCTACCCTTATGTATCCTAAAGTATTTGTTAACTTGCATATTTCCTTCTCCATACTCCTTTTGAAAACACAGTTGAGGAATACTGAATACTCATTAACTATGTTCAATGTGAAGATGTTCTGTTTTTTAAGAAAACTAAGTATTTTCGCTCCTTCGTAAACATAAAAGTATAGTGTTCTATTTTTTAAGTTAAGCTTAACACCAAGCGGTGAGCAGTTCCATTTACTTCCTAACTTTGTTACAGCAATTACCTCTGAAAATGTGTTTTCGGAAAAGCCAAGTTCTAGAAGAACACTAAATTTATCATTAATCATAGACGCTTGCCCTCAATGATTTTAGCTTATTCAAAGCCCTTCTCTTATCTTTAGGGCTAAGTTTTGCCTCTTTAACCATGTTTTCAAGCGTAACAATAGTTTCCTCCATAACTTTTCTATTTACTGGATACGGTACTCCATCCTTTCCTCCAACGGCGAAAGTATATTTAAATGGATCATAGATGTAATTTGCTGGATCACGATATGAAGGTGGTTCATTAAATATTAGATCCGAGATTAATGCGAGAGCTTTAATAGTTGATGCACCAACACCTTTTACTAATAAGAGTTCTTCAAGGTTTCTAGGTGAAGCCTCCTTTATTCTAGCTATTCTTTCAGCCAAAATGTTTACTGAAGTTATTGGGGCGTAGTATACCTGCTTCTTAACGGGGTCTACGCATACTATTGACGCTTCAGGGTAAAGTGTTGTTTGCTTTCTTAGCGCATTTAATGCTTCCCTATACATGTTAACTATTGCTGACGGATTTTCCTTAGCTAAATCAACAATAGTTTTTCGAGCACCTTCAACATTCCTATCTACAAGGTTTAGTACTGCTTTCTCCATTTTTAACGTGAGAATTCCGCTATGCGGCTCCCTAATGTAGCTTTCTAAACTATTTGAAAGCCAATGGTATCTTCTCGCCATTTTCAAGTTTACATTCATTCCCTGCTGTACAATAGCCCATTTGGCGTTCTCGGAAACTATGAGGGAATGAATGTATATTGAGTAGCCGTCTTGAACAAGGGCAGAGTCAACTTTGGCTACCAATCTAGAAGCTTTTTTAAGTTCATCACTTAACCTACTAGGTAAGCTAAGCTTCTCTACAGCATAGCTTATTTCCTCAGGTACGGACTTAGCTTTAGAACCTTTACCTCCTAAAACTAAAACACCGTATTCCCCATTGTTCAGAACGGATTTAAGTATAGCTAGGGTAACTGTTGTTGATCCGCTACTATCCCAGTCCATACCTATTACATTATTGAAAGCTTGAAACCATAGTGGATTAGCTAGTCTTTCAACAAGCTTGTCTGGACCATACTCTAGAATAAATATTTCAACGATAGCCTTAGCTAGTTTTCTCATAAGCTTAAGTAACCATAGAGGTACATGTCCTTCATGTAGCGGTAAATCAGCTATCCCTTCCATTTCCACTCTTCACACTATAGTTTGGCTAGTTCTCCCTAAAACACTTCTCCAAGCTTTAAAGTTTAAAAGCACTAGGACTGGAATTACTTCTAACCTACCAACCCACATTTCCAAAGCTAAAACTAGCTTAGAAACATCGTCTAAGTCAAATAGGGAAACGAAAGCCGGACCCACATTTCCTTGAGCTGAAGCAACAGCCGACATAGCAGAGAAAACATTAACTCCTCTAAAAGTGAGTATCATAACTCCTGCAACGTAAAATATGAGGTAAGCTATTATGAAAGCCGTTATTCTTAAGGCGTCCTCTTCAGGTAGAACTCTAAAGCCTATTCTAATGGGTTTCTCTGAACCCCTAGGTAATAGTAGTTTGTTTAGCTCGTAACTAACAGCTTTAAGAGCTACAACTATCCTAGCTACCTTTATTGCTCCAGCGGTTGAACCAGCACCTCCCCCTATGAACATTAAGACTGTTATTACTGCTTTGGATAGGGGAGGTAAAGTGTTTATGTCTATCGTTGTATATCCTGTGGTTGTCATTATGGAAACTACTTGAAACATGGACTCCCTTAACGCATTAAAGAGGTTTACTCCGTGAACTACTAAGTCATAAGAGACTATTGCTGTAGATAAGCCTATGATTAGAAGTATTGCTTTAACCTCATAGTGTCTTAAGAAGCTTCTTAAACCCTTAGTAAAAAGCGTGTAATGTGCTAGGAAACTTATACCGCCAATTACCATGAAGACTATTAGGATAATCTCTATTGCTAAACTATTGAAGGCAGCTATGCTTGCAGTTCTTGTAGAAAAGCCCCCTGTCGAAAGAACAGTGAATGTGTGGGTTATCGCCTCATAAGGATCCATACCAGCAATCCATAAAGCTACTGCACAAAGAGCTGAATAAGCAAAGTATATTATCCAAATACATTTGACAGTATGCCATGTTGAGACTGTTAATTTCTCCTCCCTAGCTTCAGCCATGTAAAGTCTTCTAAGGCCAGGTGCTCCCCCTCCAGCAAATATTACTATGAAGAAAAGGATTATCCCTACGCCACCAATCCATTGGGTAAGGGCTCTCCAGAAGAGAATGGAGTATGGCTTACCCTCAATGATTTTAATTAATGTCATACCTGTAGTTGTGAATCCCGACATTGTTTCGAAAAATGCGTCAACAGGGCTCATTTTCAAAATGTAAATGTAAGGTATTGAACCTATTATTGAGGCAATGATCCATCCTAAAGCAGAAATAACCATGGCTTCAAAAAGCCCTACATCTCTGAAGGATAGGGGAATAGATAGTGTAAGTATTAAGCCTATGAGAATAGATATTGACGAAGGATATAGGAAATACTTTACTAACCCATATTCACCATAGATTAGCGCAATAGGTATAGGTACTAAAAGCAACATCCCTACTGCAAGCACTATTCTCCCAAGAGCCCCCAATATTACTAAGCCCTTACGCAAGACCCCTCTACCCTTTCTAGGTAACTTCGTAGAACTCCTTAAATAGTTTAATAATGAATCTCTAGATTGAAGGGTACATCTATGTTCTTAGACAAAACAGTGTTTCTAGATTACTACTTAGTTGTTAAAGAAACTATTGAGATAAATACTTTAAATGATAAAGCTTCGAGAACATTCTTAGCATCTAAAATAAATTGTTCGTTTAAAGAAATGAATTCTAGGAAAATATTCCAAAGAATATACCGAAGGAACGTATTTATTTTCGGTGCTTCACCGACATTAGAGGATGATGTTAAAGAACTAAAGGAAATACTCGCTGGTAAGCATAATGTGTCGGTGATAAGCGCTAATGGCGCTACGGAGGCTCTCATAAATAGTGGAATGTATCCTGACATCGTTGTTACAGATTTAGATGGAAGCTTTAAAGCAATTTTTGAAGCAGCACTCAACGGTGCAGTAGTTGTCCTACACGCCCATGGAGATAACATTTTAGCTCTTAGGAAATACTTGGATAAGCTCTTACCCTACAGTACCTTTACCACGCAGCTTGAACCTGAAGGTTGTCTTGAAAATTTTGGAGGCTTTACCGATGGTGATAGGGCAATGTTTTTAGCGCTAAAATATGGTGCTTCAAGGATCTTCCTTGTAGCTATGGATTTCGGAGAAATTGTTGGTAAATATTCTAAGCCTTGGCTTAAAAGTGATGTAAAGGTTTGGGAGTTTAAGAAGAAGAAATTTAAAATAGCCAAAACATTTTTGGCAAAATATGCTTCAGCTATGGTATTCACAGTAGGCAAAAGTAGAATTGAAGGAGTTAATGTAAAACATTTAAACTATTCCGAAGTAGAAAATATTATTCAGTAAGGAAAAATAAAATACCTAGTAGTTTTTGGTATTCATAGAGAATGCATTGTGAGCGTGCTTCACTTTGAAAATCTTGGTGGTTACGGGTAAGCTTGCAGCACCTATTGTTAAAAAAGCTGTTAAATCGGTAACAGGCCCTTATCAGGTAGATGTTCTGGAATTACCCATAACCGTTGCGGCATTAGCAACAACGGAACTTATAGCGAATTATTTGAAAAAGGTTGGTGTTAAGAAAGGAGATTATGATTTAATACTTATTCCTGGTGCTTCCATGGGCTCAGCAAAGATCATAGAGGAAACTGTAGGGATAAAGGCTGTTAAGGGAACTCTTCAAGCAACAGATATTCCAGCAATTTTCTCGTTAAAAGATTTAAATAAGCTTTCACCTGATAAGCCAGCAGATAGGCTTCTTGAAGAGGAAATTTTGAAGGCTAATAGGAAGCTTCTAGAAAATCTGGAGAAGTCTATTGTTGAAAAACCGCATTTGATTGTGGGTAACGTTATTGTTCCGGCAACACCGCCACCAATAAGGATTGTTGCTGAAATAACCGAGGCGCATATGTTATCACGAGATAGGCTTCTGAAGAGAGCAGAAAAACTTGTTGATGAAGGAGCGGACATTTTAAGCATAGGTTTTGAAGCAGGAATATCTCATGTTGAAAGAGTTAGGGAAACAATTAGGTTCCTTAAGAAGGAATTATCAGTACCTATAGCTGTTGACTCAATAATTCCTAGCGAAATAATAGCTGCTGTCGAAGCCGGAGCAGACATGGTTATGAGCCTTGAGGCAAGCAATATTGAGAAGGTGGCTAAATACG
>JAGGUY010000022.1 GCA_021158265.1 Thermoprotei archaeon | reverse complement strand
TCTTTAATTCTCTATATTTTTCACGAATACCTTTGTATGCGAGAACAATTTTTCCTCTAAACATGTCTATTACGGGAATTACTTTTAACTTCAACATACCTTATAGAACCTCGGTAAGGAGAGAGTACTATGGGCTTAAAGAACTTTACTATAGTAGGTTTAGATGTTGGCGGAGCAAATATTAAGGCTGCAAAGGTGGAGGCAGTAGATGATAAAGTTTTAAATGTTAAGGTTATCAGAAAGCATTTTCCAATATGGATTAAAGGTAAGGAATCATTACCTCGAGTTCTTGAGTGGGTAAAGGCTAGGCTTGGCCTAGCAAGCGAATTTTATGTTGCACTAACCATGACTGCTGAATTAAGCGATGTGTATAGGGTTAAAAGTGAAGGTGTAAAACACATTATTAAGACTGTTTCTGAAGTTTTCAAGAATGCCAAGGAAATACTTGTCCTTAACGTTAAGGGGAAGCTTATTGAGTCCTCAGAAGCTTTAAACATGGATCCTCATCTTTTTGCTGCATCAAACTGGGTTGCTTCAGGAATATATGTTGGGGAAAGAATAAGTAGGAACTGCTTCTTTGTCGATATAGGAAGTACTTCAACAACAATTGTACCTATAGTTAATGGGAAGGTGTTTGTTAAGGGATTTAGGGATCCGGAAAAGCTTGTGCTTGGAGAGCTAGTTTACTTAGGGTTTCTTAGAACAAATATTTCAGCAATAGTTGATAAAGTACCGTACAAGGGTCTTTTCGCAAGGGTTTCTTCTGAAAAATTCGCTCTGATGGGTGATGTTGTTAGAGTGCTTGGATTGGTTTCGGAGAAAGAATACACTACTGAAACAGCCGATGGTAGAGGTAAAAGTATTAGGGAGTGCTGGGAGAGGCTTTCCAGAGTTCCATGTGCTGATGCTGAAATTTTATCGTTTGAGGAAGTTATTGAAATTGCAAGATACATTTATGAGAAAGCTGTTGAGCGAATATTTGATGCCATAATGCAGCTTAGAACGAGACTTGCTAGCGAAGGTGTCTCACTAAATAATTTCGAAGGCATAACGGCGGGTATAGGTAGCAAGTTAGCGTTTGAAGCTCTTCGTAGAGCAGGATTTAGCAAAATAAGGGATTTATCTCGAATTCTTGGTAAGAAAGTTTCGAGTGTTTTTCCAGCGTATGCTTTAGCATTAATAACCTTAAGGTGCTTAGTTCATGAAGAATCTTGTGGTCGTTAAAATTGGCGGATACTACATCTACGATAGGGAGCTTGCAAAGAACATTATTACTGTAGCTAATAAGTTTAAGGTTTTACCTATTTTCGTATGTGGTGGCGGAGTTTTCGCAAATGCTGTTAGGGAAGCGTATTTAGCTCATGGTTTCTCTAGTAAAGTAGCTCATTATGCGGCAATAAAGGCTATGGAAATTTCCGCATTGATATTTTCAGAAAATATTACGAATAGTGTTCTAGTAGATTCGTTGGATGAAATTCTCGCTTGGAGTACTAGGGGCAAATACCCTATCGTTTTACCTTATAATATTGTGTTGAGGGTTAATGTTTTACCGGAGAGTTGGGAAGTTACTGGAGATAGCATTGCCTCTCTCATAGCAGTTTTACTCGGTGTTAGAAAGATTGTTTTTGTAAAGAAAATTCCTGGCTTAGAGAAATATTTTGAAAATGTGTGTAGGTTTGTTGATAAACATGCTTGTGAACTTATCGGTAAATATAAGTTAAGAGCGATTGTTGTTAATGGTGATGATCTATCATCGATAACTTCAGGTTTTATTAACGTTTAATTTTTTCTTTGACAACGTAATCTATAATTTTCTTTGCTATATCTACCTTAGTTACTGATTGTATTCCTTTCCATCCGGGCTGACTATTTACCTCTATTACATATTTTTCGCCTTTAATATCTAAGATGTCTACTCCAGCTATATCGCAACCTAAAATCTTGGATGCTTTAATAGCTAATTCTTCTACTTCAGGCTCTGGCTTGCAAGGTATGGGTTTTGCTCCTCTGGAAATATTTGTTTTCCATGATCCAGGTCTTTCCCTAAACATTGCAGCTACTACTCTATCTCCTACAACAAATGCCCTTATGTCCCTACCTCCATGTTCCATAAATTCTTGAATGTATAGTACATGTTTCATAAATTTAAGATCAGCATAAATTCTCCATGCGAAATCTTTATCCTTAATTAGTGTTGAACCTAAGCCTTTAGAACCGAAAAGAGGTTTGACAACTACACCCTTCCTATAGTCTAGTCTTTCAACAGCTTCATTTATGTTTTCAGTAACCACGGTGTAAGGAACTTTTATTCCATGACTTGCTAAGAGGGCTAATGAGCGGTGCTTATTTATCGCTATTTCTATTGCTTTTGGCGAGTTTATCACTGGAATACCTGCATTTTCAAGTAAATGTAGGGTGTCCATTCTGAAGAATGCTTGTTCAAATGAAAGCCTACCTAGAGGTCTAACTATTAGTGCTGAAAGTTTCTCTATTAAATTGACTTTGTCAGAATATACTTTATATCCGAAACTTCCTATTTCAGTATAGAGGCTCCTATAGTTCATTGGGAATGGCTGGTATCCACGCTCTATAATTGCTCTACTAAGCTGCGTTGTAGCCCAACCATTTACATTACGTGTAATTATACCTATCGTTATCACTATCTTTTGTCACCTAAGAAAATATTTAGATAAACTGTAGCCTATGTTTGTTGCTTACCATTAGAAACTTAGAAAGAGAACTTATTAAGGAAAAAAGTGTTTTGATTTTAGATAGGCGAATAGGATATGCTTCTCTTTAGAACATCAACGTTTATGTAGCCTGCGCTGAATGTATTTCCTGTTTTAACGTTGTATACTACATACTTTGCTGGTGCGAATAGGTTGGGGTCTATTTTGTAGAAGTCGAAGCCTGCTTCCTTAAATGCTTCATAGAATGGTTTACCATAGTCTCTGGAGGCTGATGATGGCGCTTTCTTCAGAACCTCAGTTATTTCGCTATCTTCAGCATTAACATAGTATGTTGCTACTCCTCCGTAGAGTATCATGTCGTTTGTTCTACCCATGGCAACCGTTGGGTCTGGGTGTGGTGGCGCTACTGGCGCGAATCCTGCTCCAGCTACGAACCTGTCTAAGTGGAATCCTACTGTGTGTAGTTTGTGTATTCCTGTTTCAACTATTCTAGCGCTTATCTGCACTGATCCTGCTAGGCTTTGTGTTGGTGTCACTATTATTGTTACGTTTGATGGTTTAACGTTTGCCGTATCAGCTATTAGCTTTACTGCTTCTTCTGGCGGGTACTTTTCGGTTTCTAAAACTATTAGTGCTTCATCTGCTGTGTCCTGATAGCCTATTTCCTTAAATAGTTTCTTAGGCTTAAGGGCTAGAGCTCTTGCTGGGCCACTTCCCATAGCGAAGTATTTTCCTGCTGAAATTCTCCACCCAGCATACTGTGATGCCATACACGCTATTACTGGGTGGTCTGTTGAAACGTACACTGTAGGTAGCTCCAAATCCCCGAAAGACGCTACTTTCAATGTTACCTTGCCTAATCCTCCCATTGTCGCTTCGGCTACTAGTAGTCCAGCTTCTAGTCCTCCTTTTGCCTCTATTCCAGCATCTATGATTGTTGATCCTAAGGGTCCCTCAACTATTTTAACGTTGTAGTAGTCTGGGTTATCGATTAGTTTTTGAGCAACCTTTAAACCAAGCTTGTTTACACTTAGGCTTCCAACCATTCATCTTTCACCTCTTCCATGAACTGTTCGTAGAAGCTCAAATGCTTATTGGTTTCCTTTAGAATATATAGTTTGCCTGATGGAAACTCTGTATCTAATAGGTCACCCATGAAGAAGTAGAATGGTCCCTTTATTTTCTGTCCCATGAATTTAGCCTTAGGCATTATTCCTTCGAAGGAAAAGCTTGGAACCATAGAGTCTACGTGTCCTAATAC
>JAGGUY010000052.1 GCA_021158265.1 Thermoprotei archaeon | reverse complement strand
TATTCTATGTTAAGGAAAACTATGATAGAATGGTTAAGCTGAAAGAGAAAGTTAATGAAGCATCATCTATCGTTATTGTTGGTGGAGGATTAGCTGGCGTAGAAATAGCTAATGAACTTGTTGAAGCGGGATATAAAGTTACAATAGTTGAATCGCTGAAGCATATTTTAATGTTAAATTTTGACGAAGACTTTGCAATCAAAGTAGAAAACTACCTTAAAGATAAAGGTGTTGAGATAGTTACTAATGTGTCAATAGCTTCTTTTGAAGGAAATGGTAAACTAGAAAGAGTTACACTAAGCAATGGTGAGAGAATAGAAGCAGACGTAGCAATAATTACTACGGGTATCGTAGCTAATGTGGAGCTCGCTGAGAAATCCGGGTTACAAACAACACATTATGGCGTAAAAGTTGATCCATTTATGCTAACTAATGATCCAAGAATATATGCTGTAGGTGACTGCGCTGAAAAGAGAGACTTCGTAACTAAGAAGCCAGCTAAATACATGTTAGCGTCAATAGCCACTATGGAGGCTCGAGTAGCTACAGTAAATATTGCTAAAGGAAACATCGTGAAAATTGAAGGTATCGTACCAAAATACGTTTCTAAAATAGGCGATATTGTCATTGGTGCAGCAGGTCTCACAGAGAATCAGGCAAAAGAAAACAAGCTAGGCTATACTGCATTAAGCATGAAGGTAAAGGATAGATATCCTTCAGGCATAGTTGAAACACACGATTTAGAAGTAAAACTGTTGTTCATGAAGGGTAGAAGATATCTAATAGGGGGTCAGGTGCTTGGACATACAGACTACGTAGGATCATTAGTGAACACAATAGGATCACTAATAGAAAACTATGCAACAGCAGAAGACATCATAGCATCATCGAAAGTAGCTCACCCCCTAGTGACACCATCACCAATAGCGGAGCCTCTAGAAAATATAGCTTTAAACTTTCTCAAATAGAAATGTGCACTATAGAGATAAAGAGAAATAACGTTAAATGAATAATTTATTTTTGAAATAACCAATAAACACTGTTCAAGGAGGCGCTAGTTTTGGCTAGGTATGTTTGTACTGTTTGTGGATATATTTACGATGAGAAGGAGGGAGATTCTGAGCACGGCATCAAGCCTGGTACTCCCTTTGAAGAGCTTCCTGATAATTGGTGTTGTCCTATTTGTGGTGCTGATAAGAGCTTGTTTGAAAAACTTGAGTGAATTTTTCAGTACTCTCGTGTTTCCTCATGAGCTAGTGTCGGTTTGGGAGCTTTCATCATCAAACAATTTTCTCTAGGAGATCCTTTATAAGCTTGTTAACATAGTATTCGATATCGTAGCCCTTTATTTTAGAGTACACTAAGATCCATAATATTATGTCTGCTAAGCATTTTTCGGGTTTTGTTTTCTGCATACATATTGGTAGTTCCGTTGCGCTCCTTAGTAGCATTGTAAATACCATGTTTTCGCTTAAGCCTATGGCTCCGAGTTTTGGTATGAGTTTTTCTATTTCAACATCTATTTTCATAAACCCTATTCCTCCTTAAATGCTAATGTACTCTAGAATCAATGATATTGCTGTAGTAAGGGTAATTATGGGGACGTAGTTGTTGAAGTTCTTTCTTTCTCTTCTAAGTTTCCTATCTACTTCGAAGAGTAGTCTTGCAGAATCCCTCGATTTCATAAGGCCCTGTTTTTCTGCTTTCTCAATGTTCTCTCTAGCCCAGGTTGGTAGCTTAAGCTCTTTAATCAAGGAAATGTATGATGAAACTACTGCATTGTTAGCATCAGGTATTTCCTTAAAACTACTTTTCATAACTCTGATAAGTGCTTCAGTGCTACTGAATCTTGTTAGATATCGTAAACTTGGGCTTCTAGCCGATAAGGAGAATAGTAGTTCGTAGAGTGAAATGTTTTCTAAAGTTATTCTTGTCTCCGTTAACCCACTTTCACTGATTAGTGAAACATATTCTCTTGGACCTATGAGCTTCACAATTCTTAGAAGCTCTACAACATCTTTACCTACTGATGATGTTAAGAATAAGTTAATGGACTTGCCTATTAATCCTTCATTAACTGCTTCTTTATGCTGAGCTATAGCATGTGATGAAGCACATGCTAAAGTAATTGATGAAACTATTGAGTCGAAGAATATAGGTGAACTGGTATATTTACCTCCCAAATGCCTCATTGCATCAGCCAGCAGCTTACCTAAGGGTACCTGTGGTGCGCTAAGCTTTCCCTTAGCTACTTTCCCACCAAACTCTGAAGATTTAGTTAGGAATTCGTTAAGCATTATTCCAAGGTTAATGTACGGTATTAACTCTTTGTCTTCAGAGTACCTATGCATTGCTGCTGGTTTAATGTAGGCTATTCCGCTGAGGACAAATGATTGCATAATGCTTTCTACAACCCTCATACCATATCACTTCACGAATAAATATTATTAGGAACTTTCTAAAATAGTGTTTCTGAAGCCTAAGAAGTCTTGATTGAGTGGAGAAAGTTGGGTTTTGAAGAAGAATATGAGAATGAGAGAGTAATAATTTATCCGCCAATACATAGTTTACTGCTAGTATTCCTAATAATGTTCGGTATGCTATCCTCTTTAGCGATATTTTTCTGGTGGAGTACAGCCTTCACAGCCTTATTTAGGGTTTTAGGGTTTAGCTTAGGCGAAAGCTTCATTCTAGCTTTAACGATGATTTTCCTTTCAGCAATACTTAGCCTTGTAAACATACCTGTGCTTAGAGTTGTTAGGGAAATAGAGGTACCTACGATAAGGTATGTTTACTTCTTCGGAATACCCTACACGATACCTGTCTTCGTAAGGAGGAAGAGGAAAATGATTATAGCTGTAAATCTGGGAGGCGCTGTAATACCTTTAATACTATCGGCTATTTTTATAGCTAAAATAGCCACATCACCTTATTCAGCAAGGGTTCTCATATCTCTCCTAGAAGTTACGCTTATTGTAACATTTATATCCTACGTAATAGCTAGACCTGTTAGAGGTGTGGGAATTGTTATGCCAGGTTTTATTCCACCGCTTATTTCAGCATTCTTCTCAGCAGCACTAACTGTACCTCATGCCTATGCTGTCCTGGTAGCTTATTCTTCGGCAACAATAGGTGTTCTCTTGGGAGCAGACATTCTACACTTGATTAAGGATTGGGATAAGTTGCAAGCGCCAATAGTTAGTATAGGTGGTGCAGGAACATTTGATGGAATATACCTTAGCGGAATCATGTCGGTTATATTCTTGCCTCTCTTCCTAATGTAACATTACTTTCAAGATTAACTCTTATTAGCTTCGCTAAAGCAGAGATAGTATTGGTGGCGATGAAGAATCCTAGGCAGGAAATGAGTTGATGATTAAACTCCCATGGGCTGAGCCAATACTTTCTTAACTATAGCCACCATATTTCTTCTCTATGCATTCAAGAACTTTCTCAATATACTTCAAAGTGTTGTTCAGTGTTGGTTTTCTCCTAAGCTTATATAGTGCATTTTTTGTTTCATCGCATCTTCCCGCAAGTATTTTCGCTATCTTCTCTATCCTCTTCCTACCTTCAGAATTTAGAACATCGTTTGAGAAGAACTCCTTATAATTCTCAATGCTCATGAGCTCATTTATTATTTCGAAAACTTCATACTTGAACTTGTACTTCCCCATAATGGACAACCCTTGGATTTAAAGGAATTTTAATAAACCATACTCTAATGGAATCATAGTTATTTTATGTGTTGCAGGTAAGGCTACGTTGTAAACTCTAGTTTCTCCTAATTGAATAAATGTTTTCTTAGAGTTATGAGCATGTCCATGAACTATGATGTCAGGTTTTACCTCTAAAACTATTTTTTCCATTCTTTCAGAACCCATTTCTGGCCATGCGAACCTCGGCTCCCCAACTAGGGTTTTAAATGTAGGTGCGTAATGTGTAAGCAGTATTACAGTATACCCTCTACGTTTGCCCTCTCTTAGCAGATTAGAGATCTTCTTTAGCCTTTCCGAGTATATCTCGTGTATTTTTGGAATATGTGTTCTCTGCCATTTAGTAGGTCTATCGAGAACCCCCTTGGTTCCAACAATAAATAGCGTTTTACTGCCATAGTTTAACGTTAGAACTTCGTCGTTAAGCCATATTACTTCTGGAAAGCCTTTTACAAGATAAACTATTATGTCTTCGTATTCTTCATTTCCGAAACACGCAACTATCTTACCTCTAAAATACCTTCTAGTAACATTTAGTACTCTTCTAAATTCCACCCATTTTCCTCTATAAACCATGTCCCCAGCAAATAGCATTAACTCTATCTTGTCTAACTTAGCGTTTTTAAGAGATTCCTCATACTCACTAATGTACTTTGGAGAATGCACATCAGCGATAGCAGCTATTTCCATAGCATTTGTCCCGTAAAGTTAATAATCCAGTAGATTATATAATTCTTGCCGAATCCCATGAAGTAGGGTTTAGCTGGAAAGGGATGGGCCATGTCCTTGGGATCTATAGCTGGAGCCGCAGCTATGGGGCATAAGGGATGGGTTACTGCTAGATGTCACATTTGCAATAAGAAACTCGATTTAACAAAGGACACCGTTTATTATTGTCCGAAATGCCATACCAAGGGATATAGGATATTTTACTGTGTAGCTGACGCTAAAAGACTACATTATAAATGTCCTTTCGATGGAGTGGAGCTTAAAATATACTGAGGAACTAGATTTTGAAATTGATTTCTGAAGAGAAAATTAGGGAAATATGGATTGACGAGCATCATAGAGCATTAGTTATACCCTTAACTTCGGGAATAACTGTTCTCTCAATAGATGTCTACTTTAGGAAGTGGATTTATCCTATTACAGATAAAATATCTTTAAACGGGGAAGAACTCGTTTACTATAGGGTTTCTAACCCTAGAAGCATAGGTTTAACAAGATATTCTGAAAGAATAGTTAGAGCTGAAGTAATAGGGCACATAAGCGAAGGAGTTTCGGAAACGATATCGCTTAGGCTATGGGTTAGAGGAGAAG
>JAGGUY010000046.1 GCA_021158265.1 Thermoprotei archaeon | reverse complement strand
CTATGTCCTCGCTTGTAAATGTAGCTGAAAGGGTTTTGAAGAACAATTTAGGAGCTAAGGAAGGAGAAAATCTTCTAGTAATAACGGATACTGTGAAGAAAAGTATTGGTGAAGCAATATTCCAAGCCGGCTTAAAGCTAGGGTTAGAAGCAATTCTCGTAGTTATGAAGCCCAGAAGTAGGAATGCAGAGGAACCTCCGAAACCCATAGCTGAAGCTTGGAAGGAAGCAGACATTTTCCTAGCACCAACAAAGCATAGTTTAACCCATACTCAAGCTAGGAAGAGGGCTGTTGAAGCTGGTGCTCGTGGAGCAACAATGCCGGGGATAACAGAGGAAATGTTCAAAAGAACACTATCAATAAACTATAGGGAAACCGTTGTTGAATTAGGTATGAAAATGGTTAATGCCCTTAGGAACGCGAAGAATGTGAGGATAACTAGCCCTTCTGGAACGGATTTAACGTTTAGTATTGAAGGTAGAGAGGTACATTTGGACTCTGGAATCTATGATAAGCCCGGTGCTTGGGGCAACTTACCTGCTGGTGAAGTATATGTTGCTCCAGTAGAAGGGACCGGAAATGGCGTTTTCGTAATAGATGGTAGCTTATCTGGGGGAATAGGTATTGTTAAGGAACCCGTAGTTGTTGAGGTAGAAAACGGATATGCTAAGTCGATAAAGGGAGGTTCTGAAGCAAATAAGCTAGTAGAGGTTCTTAAAAGCGTCGGCTTAAAGGAAGCCTTTAATTTCCCGGCGGAATTCGGCATTGGATGTAATCCTGCAGCAAAAATAACTGGAATTGTTCTCGAAGATGAGAAGGTTTATGGAACAGTTCACTTAGCTTTCGGAGACAACAGTACTTTTGGAGGTAAAACGAAAGCTGGCGTACATATTGATGGGGTTATTTTGAAGCCAACAGTAATAGTTGATGGGAAAGTAGTTATTGAGGAAGGTGTTTGGAAAATATGAGGACAATAACTGATGAGAAAGAATTGAAAGCAGCAGTTTATGGAGGAGCATTTCTAGGGGGTGGCGGAGGAGGTTCAATAGAGGAGGGCATTAAGTTAGGGAAGGTTGCTTTAGAAATAGGTGGTGTAAGAATAGCTGATCCTAAAGAGCTTTTTGGAGAAGAAATAGTGGTTACAGCTTCAACAGTCGGTTCACAGGCTAAAGGCAAAGGTGTTCTAAAACCATACAATTACATTGAAGCAATAAGGATCGTTGAAAGAGAATTAGGGGAGCTCAGTGGGCTAATAAGTTCGGAAAATGGAGGATTAAATACCGTTGCAGCATGGATTCAAGCAGCCGCCTTAGGCTTACCTGTAGTAGATGCTCCATGTGATGGTAGAGCTCACCCAACAATACTAATGGGTTCCATGGGCTTACATAAAGTAGAAGGCTACGTTAGCTTACAATCCTTTAGCGTTGGCTTTACCGAGAAAAACCATGTTTCAGGGCTTATTAAAGGTCCTCTACTCGAGTGCTCAAAAATTATTAGAAATATTGCAAGCATTTACGGAGTAGTTGCTATAGCAAGAAACCCGGTTACAGTAAACTATCTATTAGATAATGCAGCTACTGGAGCCTTATCGTTAGCTATAGAGTTAGGGAAAGTTTTACTTAAATACCTTAATGATCCCGCTAATGCGGCATACAAGATTTCTGAGAAAATGGACGGTAAGGTTTTCGAAAAATGCAAAGTATTGTCTCAGGAAATAATTACTAAGGGAGGCTTCGACATAGGTAAGGCAATTCTTGAATGTGCAGATGAGAAATACGAGTTAACATATGTTAACGAGTTTATGACTCTCGAAAATTCTAAAGGGCAAAGATTAGCAACATTCCCCGACCTAATAACGTTGATTAGTAGCGAAGTAGCTAAGCCTGTTTTAAGCGCTGAACTAAGGGAAGACATGGAAGTACACATGGTCATTATTAATAGGTCCAAAATACCTTTAGGTTCAGGCCTTAAGTTCAAGGAAACCTATACTGATTTGGAGAAAGCATTAGAGAAACCTATTACAGCATACATTTCAGATATACTTGTTGGGTGAAAGGTTTTGAGTATGCTTAAATACATTTTAGATGTCATTAAAATCCTCGATAAACCAGAGGTTACTGAGAATGAGCTAAGAGAGCTTCTTCAGAGAAGTAATAGGGTAACATTGTACTTTAAAGAGATTAAGGGGGATAAGGGATCAACACTTTTCATAAAAGGTGTTGTGAAAGGCAAAGGTAAAGGACCCACATTAGGGGTTATAGGGAGGCTTGGAGGTGTAGGTGCTAGACCTGAACTTTTAGGGCTCGTTTCGGACGCTGATGGAGCAATAGTTGCTCTTTCAGTACTTTACAAGTTAGCTGAAATGGCGGAGTACGGTGATGTACTTAAAGGCGATGTCATTGTCACAACGCATGTAACTACTCATGCGCCTGTTAAACCGTATAAGCCAGTACCTATGATGGATTCTCCTGTTGACATTTTCAAGCTTCTTAAAGAAGAAGTTGATGAGGGAATGCAAGCAATACTATCAATAGACTCCACTAAGGCAAACAAAGTCATTAACTACACAGGATTTGCGATAACGCATGTTATTAAGGAGGGCTGGATTCTCAAGGTTTCAGACGAAATCTTAGACATATACACTAGGGTGACAGGTGAACCTCCAGTCATAGTTCCTTTAACAATGCAGGATGTCTTGCCCTTCTCTACGAAAATATACCATATAAACAGCATTATTCAGCCATGGATTTACACTACGGCTCCAGTAATAGGTGTAGCAACAACAACTAGAATGCCCGTTCCGGGATCAGCAACTGGTGTAACAAATGTTTTCGCACTAGATCAAGCAGCACGCTTCGTACTAGAAGTTGCTAAGGACTTTACAGCTGAAAGAATAAAGTTCTATGATGAGAAAGATTGGGAAACGATAATCAAGGTTCATGGGAACATTAGGGAGATCATGAGGAAAGGAGCGCCTCTCTAGGAAAATAAGTGACAGTAAACCACATGGTTTTCGCTTATAACTACGGGTTTAGGTTCTTCCTTTCTACATTTTTCTGTTGCAAACGGGCATCTTGGGTGAAACCTACATCCGGAAGGAGGATTAGAAAGTGATGGGGGATCTCCAGGTTTAATCTTTAACCCTAACTTCTTTATTAACTCCTCTTCTTCAGGTGTAACTGGCGGTATTGCATCTATTAGTGCTCTAGTGTAGGGATGTTTTGGTTCGGAAAATATTTTGTCTATGGGTGCTGTTTCAACAATTTTTCCAGCATACATCACCGAAACATGGTCTGCGAAGTTCCTTACAACACCTAGGTTATGTGTTATTAAAATGTATGTTAGCTTAAGCTTCTTCTGAAGATGTTTGAGTAAGTTAAGTATTTTTGCTTGAACTGAAACGTCGAGAGCCGATGTTGGCTCATCGAGAATTATTAATTCGGGCTCTAAAGCTAATGCCCTAGCTATAGCAACTCTTTGCCTCTGTCCTCCGCTTAGCTCGTGAGGGTACTTGTTTAGGAATGTTTCATCAAGCTCAACTACCTTAATTAGTTCCTTAGCTTTCTCTTTTCTCTCCCTCGAGGAACCTATTTTGTGAACCTTTAGTGGAGCAGTTATTATGTCTATAACTTTATGTCTAGGATTAAGAGATGAGGTTGGGTCTTGGAAAACTATTGACATTTTCCTTAAAACACGTAGCTTCTCTTTCCTACTTAGTTTGGTGATGTCTGTTCCTTCGAAAATTATGCTTCCGGATGTGGGAGCATAAATACCTATTATTGTTCTTGCTAAAGTTGACTTTCCACATCCACTTTCACCAACTATTGCGTATGTTGTATTTCTCTCAACGCTGAAGCTTACGTCATCAACTGCTTTAACCCATCCAACTATTCTATTGAATATTCCAGCGGTTATCGGGAAGTATTTTTTAAGGTTCTTTACCTCAAGTATGTAGTTCGCCATTGCCTTATTCACCGTATAGCCAGCAGTAGACTTTTCTACCGTTAACTATGAACGGTTTAGGTCTGGTTTCCCTACATATACTCATTGCTTTAGGGCATCTTGGGTGAAACCTACATCCGGAAGGAGGGTTATAGTAGTCTATTAGTCCTCCCTCTATTCCATGTAGTCCTCCGCCGACAAGTTTGGGTATTGAATCCACAAGTCCTTTAGTATATGGATGCAACGGTTTAGCTAGTACTTCACTTGTAATTCCCTCTTCAACCATGTGTCCAGCATACATGACAATTACTTTATCAGCTATCGCTCTAGCCACTCCTAAATCATGTGTTACATAAATAATGCTTAACCCTAGATCCTTCTGTAATTCCTTAAGTAACTCTAGTATTTCCTTTTGTGTAACAACGTCAAGAGCTGTTGTTGGTTCGTCGGCTAATAGGATGCTTGGGTTAGAAACTATTGCTAAAGCTATAAGTATTCTCTGGAGCATTCCACCGCTAAGCTGCATAGGATAGCTTTTAAGGACTCTTTCGGGATCAGGTATTTTGACTTTCTCTAAGTACTCAAGCATTGTTTTCTTAAGTTCTGAAGGTACTTTACGTCTAAGTTTAATGTAGCTTAGTATTCCTGCTTTAGGTTTACCGCTTAGAATAAGTCTGTCTAGGAAGTGTTCCTCAATAGTGTAGAAGGGGTTTAATGCTGAGAGAGGTTCTTGGGGAATATATGTTATTTCCATACCTCTTATTTTCGAAAGTTCATCATTGCCCATACTTAGTAGGTTCGTGTTTTTGAAAAGCAATTCTCCTTTGACTATTGCGTTTGGTGGGAGAACACCTAGTATTGTTTTTAGAACAGTTGTTTTACCGCTACCGCTTTCACCGACAAGGGCTAAGCTTTCACCCTTCTCTAATGTGAAATTTACGTCTTCAACTACTTTCGAAATTCCAATGAATGTTTTGAAGTATACTGTGAGGTTTTTAACTTCAAGAAGTGTCATGACGCATCACACTTCACGCACGTCTAGTATGTCTCTTAAACCGTCACCTAATAGGTTGAACCCCATTACTGCTAGGAAAATTGCTAATCCAGGGAATGTAGCGTACCACCAAATGTCGGGAAGATATATTCTTGCTTCACTAAGCATCGTTCCCCATTCTGGTGTTGGCGGTCTTACACCGAAACCTATGAATCCAAGTAGTGCCTCAGCTAGAATGGCGTAGCCTATATCAAGTGATGCCTTAACTGCCAATATGGGTATGGCATTGGGAAGCATTTCCCTAAAAACAATATGTTTCCATCCTGCTCCGAAGCTTTTAGCAGCTAAAACGTAGTCTTCGTTTTTAAGCGTTGAAGCTAATCCGAAACCTAATCTAGTGTACCATGGCCACCATCCTATGACTAAAGCGAACATAGCGTTTTGAAGTGTAGGTTCAACCATAGCAGCTATTGCCATAGCTAAAACAACTGAAGGTATCGAAAGGAAGATGTCCGTAAGCCTCATAACTAATGCCTCTAATGGGCCGCCAATGTAGCCTACAAGTAACCCTAGGGGGAAGCCTATTAGAACAGCAAGTATTACTACACCAACACCTATGCTTAAAGAAACCCTTGTCGCCAGAATTACTCTACTTAAAATATCTCTTCCAACAGCATCTGTTCCAAAAGGATGCTCCGGTGATGGCGGTATGAATTTCCTTTCAATATGTATGGTGTATGCGTCTTCAGGGTAAGGTGCAATATATTCTCCAAATAAGGCTAAAATTACGAAAATCATTACTATGGCTATTCCAACCATTGTTGTTGGACTATGACGTATTTTGTAAAGAGCAAGCCTTAGCCTATAATGTTTAATGTTATTTGCTGACATAGCTACTTCATCTCCATTCTAATCCTAATTCTCGGGTCAAGGTAGGCGTAGATTATGTCGACTACGAAGTTCGTTAAGGTGTAGATTAAGCCTATTAGCATGACTACAGCGACTATTGCGTTAAAGTCCTTAGCTAAGCCTACTTCTACAGCATACCATCCGATGCCTGGCCATCCAAAAACTATTTCTATTGCGAAAGCTCCATAAATGAAGAATCCGAAAAGCAACCCTATTATTGTTAATGCTACCACTAATGCGTTCCTTAACATGTACTTATAGTATATTATTTTGAATGGTAGCCCTAGAGAGATAAGTGTTGAAACGTAGGGTTTATGGAGTTCTTCGAGAATGCTTGCTCTAACAAGCCTCATTATTTGAGCTATTGGTGAGAGTGATAACGCAATAACTGGAAGTATTAAGTGCCTTATCGTATCTACGAATGCTTCCCAATTACCGGTTATTAAGCTGTCTATGAGTGTAAAGCCCGTTATTCTCTCTACTGTTAAGTGCGTACTTATCTTTCCAGTCATGGGGAGTAAGTTAAGATAGTATGCTAAAGCTAATTGTAGGAGAATTGCAACCCAGTATCTTGGAAGAGAAACTCCAGCAATTGCGATAACTCTTAGCACATTATCTATCCATGTGTTCTTATACATTGCTGAAATTACACCCAAAATAATGCCGACAATAACTGAGAACACCATTGCCGCAATAACTAGCTCCAACGTTGCAGGCAAGTACTCAGCAATATCCTTTGCGACATCTCTTCCAGTGTAAAGTGATAAGCCTAAAGTTCCTTTTGTGAAGAAGTTTCTCCAATAGTCAATGTATTGAATATAGATTGGCTTATCTAATCCGAAAAGTTTACGATACATTTCAACTTGTTCTTCAGTTGCTTCTAAACCTAAATATAGTCTTACAGGGTCTCCTGGCATAACACGTGTAATGTAAAAAATTAGTATTGAGAGACCGAAGAGAGCTACTGGTATCTGCAACGCCCTTTTTATTACGTAGTCTCTAAATTTCACCAATCATTACCCTCATGGTTTCCCGCTAATATCTAAGTTGTAGAATCTTAGGTCGAACCCTAATATTCCTATGTAGTCGTAGCCTTTAACATAGTCTCTATAGGCTATCCTATGTACCGGGTTTATTATGAATAGTGCTGCCGCATCTTCAGTAACTTTCTTGGTTACCTCACAGTATAGCTTATACCTTTCTTGCTGGTCAAGTGTTGTTCTCGCCTTGTCTAGGAGTTCTGTTACCTCGTCATTCTCATACCACATGCATGACATGTATGTTCCGTGGGCTTTTGGATGGAACATTAGGTATGTGTGGCTATCTGGTGATGGATACTTTAGTGTGTGGAATATTGCTACCATGTCAGGTGTTGTTTCGGGTGTTTTCACTAGTTCAACAATTCTACTCCATGGTTCCGGTACTAGTTCAACATCAATACCTATTTGTTTGAGACACTCCTTAATTATTAAGCCAACCTGCTCCTCTACAGCAACTCCTGAAACGTAGACATACTGTACTTTGAGTTTCTGCCCAGCATATTTTGACTTAGCCATATACTCTTTTGCTTTCTCAATGTCGTAATGGTATACTACAACATCTTTACAGTGCCCAGGAGCTATAACAGGTATTGGTCCTTCTGCCTGTACCCCTCCTCTAAACACGTTCTTAATTATTGCTTCATAGTCTATGGCGTAGCTTACAGCTTTCCTAACGTTTACATCGTCGAACGGCGGTTTCTTATTGTTCATTGACACAAAGAACAGCTTAGCATCGGGATCCTCCTTAACGACAATTCCTGGAACCTTCTTTAGAGCTTCGAAGGTGTCTGCAGGTAACCACTGCTCAACCATATCTACTTCTCCTTTCTTAAGCATTGAGACAAGTGTTGCCTGCTCACCAACTACAAGGATTATTACTCTCTCTGGCTTTCCAGGCGTCCACCCTGCCCAGTAGTCGTCGAATTTCTCTAGTACAGCTCTTTCACCACGCTTATACTCAACAACCTTGTATGGTCCCGATCCTGCATCGTGTTCTGCTAGCCATGCTTGACCGTAATCTCCATATTCTCCGAAGGGGCCCTCTTGCTTATGCTTCAGAACCTCTTCTTTATCGACTATGAATAAGTGTATTAGTGTTGCTGGGAATTCTGCGAAGGGCTGTGACAGATAGAATCTTACAGTATATTTATCTACTACTTCGACTTTTTCTACGAGGCCCTTCCATAGGAATGAGAAGCCCGTTCCTAGGTCGAGAACTCTCTGCATACTGAATGCAACATCCTCTGCCGTAAGCTCTCTACCACTATGGAACTTTATTCCTTTTCTAATGTAGAATGTCCATACCTTACCGTCCTCGCTAGCTTCCCATCTTTCAGCAACCCATGGTTTAGGTGGTCCACCCTTTGTCGGGTAAAGTAGTGGATCGTAAGTGTTAACGACGTACATTGTTTCCGTCTCATCTCTATGCTTAGCAGGATCAAATGTTCCAGTTTCCTGTGTCGTACCGTAAACGAATTCTAACACCTTCTTTGGCGAAGGCGATGCGGTAGGTGAAGTTGCCGTTTCAGTAGGCGTTGATGTTGGGGTAGTTGTCTCCGCAGGACCTTTACTCATTGTTAGAAGTAGCGCTGCAGCAACTATTACCACTATAACTAAGAATATAGCTATTGTTTGCCCTGTAGTTAATGCTTTAATTTTCTTTCGAATTTTTCCCACCCCGTTTACTACTGGATATAACCAGTTCTTCTAATAGTTAAATCTATCCTTTTAATTTTCAGATAAAGAGAAATAAAGGGATAGTAAATAAATTTTAATGGAGAAATTACTCAGCCATTTCGTTAAGTATTCTGGCTATCACGCCTCTTGTAGATATGACAGGTTTACCTGTAATTTCGCGAACTATTTTCTTATGTTTGAAAGAATAACCTACACAGTCAAGAACAATTATTGAAGGATTATGTTTGGCTAATTCAGAAACTATGGTTTGAAATTCTTCTTCAGAAATCGTGTATGGTGAAGCATTCCTTGCAATAAGTGAATTCGCGTATTTACCCCATTTTTCTCTGGCATAGCTTATTTGTTCCTTTAAAGGCACTAAAACACCCAATGTACCCTTAAACCTTATCCCCTTAACGAAAGCTTTCAGAAGCTTATCAGGATATATTATTGGTACCTTACTTTCAAACTCCGGGAACTCTCCTGAACACAAAATAGCTATTACATCAACCTTTTCCCCTTCAAATTCCTTAATTTTCTTCTGCATTAGCGGGATAACTTTCTCCTTAGCCATTTTAACTTCTGAACCATCTATTAGCCTTGAAACGTAAACTGTATGTCCAGGTTTCGGCCTCAGTTTCTCCTCTATTTCATCTTTTGAAAGCCCATCTAAAGCTCCCTTTTCGACGACAACAATGTTTTTACTTAGTACTTTAGAGAAGTCATCCATTACATCTACTCTTGGGCTTTGACCTATAGTTAAAAAGCCTACGCGAAGCTTCATTGGAGATTCCTCAGATAATTATGGTAGGTTATAGTTAAAATATTTAATTCAGCAATATAGATTATGTGGAGGGAGTTTAAGAATGTATTATGAAAACATGTTTATGGAACTTTATGAAGCAGCGTTGAAAACAGCTAAGCTTTTAGCAAGCATTAAGCCAGGGGAAAAGGTTCTCGTACTTTCAGATACCGCAATAGATAGGAAAATGCTAGAATACGTTACAGCAGCAGCCCATGCTGTAGGCGGAGAAGCAGCGTTAATGATCTATAAGACTCAGAAGGAAGTTGATATGGAACCTCCAGCCCATGTCGCAGCAGCTATGAGGGAAAGCGATGTAATTATAAGTTTCCCGCTAATGTACATTCTCCACACTAAAGCATATATTGAAGCTTTAGAGGCTGGAGCTAGAATCTTAGAGCTTACCGGAATGGATCCTGAAATGATGATTAGGTTAATAGGTAAAGTAGATTATGAAGCAATGTGTGAACTCGGAAATAAACTAAGAGATCTAACAGCTAAAGCAAGGGAAGTTAGGGTTGAAACAGCTAAGGGAACAAACCTTGTTTTCGAAAACGACCCGAAAAGACCTGTTTACCATAATGACGGAATAGTTAAGGAGGAGGGAATATACAAACCTCTTGGAGGACAAATATCCTGGGCGCCTATAGAGGAAACAATCAACGGGGTAATGATAGTAGATGGATTCATCTGGCCTCCTGACGAATTAGGTGTTTTAAAGGAAGAGGTAAAACTCGTTATTAAAAACGGACGTATTGTTGAAGTAAGTGGAGGTAAGGAAGCGTCCATATTTAAGAAGTGGCTGGAAAGCTTTAATGATGAAAAAATGTACTATGTAGCTCATGCTTCATGGGGTTTCCACCCTAACGCTAGACTTAGAGGAATCCCTCTAGAGGACGAAAGGGTTTATGGCGGAATAGAGTTCGGCTTCGGATCACAATCACCTAAGTTTAAGGGTAAAGTAGGATCAGCGAAAGCACATACGGACGTAAGCATACTTAACCCAACAGTGTATTTTGACGGAGAAGTAGTGGTGAAGAATGGAAGATTTGTTCATCCAGAACTAGTAGAGTTGGATAGGAAACTTAAAGGCTAACTTTAACTTATTTCAGTACTTACTCTTCCTCAACCATGTTAAGTATTTTCGAAGGTTCCTCATAACTTAGGAAATCGGAGATTTTAGTTGAAGTTAAAGCTACCTCCCCCAATATTTCAACGAGCTCTTTGGAATTTACATCACCACTTAGCATAAGCTTAATGGCTTTAATAGTGTTTTCAACGATCTTACTTTTAGATTCATCGTAAAGTGCTTCTATTTTCTCTCTACTCTCCCTGTCCAAGAGAATACTTGCCTTCCTTACTGAACGTAGCTTATTTAGATTGTAAGCAGCGTATCCGACAACGTTTTCAGCAACAAACCATTTAGGATCGTTCTTTACCCTACCATAAATTCCCATTATGTCAGGTATTTTCATGAAATCGCTTATACTATCCTTTACTAAGAACGATTTCGCAAGTTCCTCTACATACTTTACGATTTCATCCCTACTTAACCCGTCCATGACTATTTAGCACCTCTTACTCTATGAACTTTGTATTCAAAAAACCTTCTAGCTCCCCTTTGCTTATGAGATAACCGCGCTGCTAAAACATACTGCTTAACTATTTCCTTTTTAACCTCACTTATCAGCTTAAGTGCTTGTTCAGCTTCTCTCCTTTCCTCCTCGGTTGCTGCTTCCGTTTCAAGCACCTCTTTTGCTTGTATTTCAACGTACAGCGCGGTTATTATTATGTCAAGTACTTCTCCCGCTTTCAACTCAAAAATATCTATTGTCTTAGCCTTCCTCAAAAGTCTTCGAGCAACCTCATTTATTTTCAACAGCTTCTCCCCTTTTCGGAGGACTAGGAGAGCCCTGCTATCAAGTATTAAAGTATAGATGTTAATATTTAAAATATGAAGGAGAAGTAAGGATACCCAATCATGACCTATGGTAGGAACAACTTAAGACTCATGTTTAGAAGAGGATTAGCTTATCCTATGTATCTTGATGTAGCTAGGGATAGGGAACTTATCGAGTCTGTAATAGAATTCTACGAGATCCATGTTGGCAAACCCTATGGAAGCATTGATTGGGAAGAGTTAAGAATACTTATTGGAGATGATAGGCTTTTTGAAGCTCTAAGAAAAACGCTGGGAATTTTCTATAAACCTAAGAATATAGGTATTGTTAGTGTTCATAATTTAAGAGATTTAAGAAAGAAAGTATTTCAAATAGTTAATGAGAAGTACGGGGGATACGTTCCATCAAAGCTTAGGGAAAATATACTGAAGGAAATAGAGGAAATCTTAAGAGTTCATAACATAGATGAAATTCTATGGTCAGACGACATTATGGAAAAACCTCTTGTCAGAATTAGAAAGCCTAGTGTAAGAGATGTTGTTGAAGCATTTAATTTTGAAACAATAGATACTATTTGTGTTAATTCATCAAAAATAACTTTTGAAATCACAGAGCACGGAAATGGGGTTTCAGCCTTCGCTAAATTCGTAGGTAGATTTTCAAAACTTTACGGCTTAATCTACGATATAAGATACTTAAACGGTAAACTTAAGGCTACAGTAGAGGGGCCTCATGGAATCTTCGGGAAACCAACAAAGTATGGTACAAGACTATCTCTCTTCATAGCTAAATCTATTCCCTATTTGAAAATGTTTGAAAGATTCAGGATTGTTGCAGAAACTGTTTTCACACGTAGAAAAATAGGGGTAATTATTTTTGAGAACAAAATTCCTCAAATCAATATTCACGGCGAAGTTAAGGTTAGAGAGGCTTTCGATAGCTCTATTGAAAAATCAATATACTATACTTTGAAGTCGCTTAAGCTTAACGTTAAACGTGAACCCGAACCAGTAGCTTTAGGAGACTTACTTTACATTCCAGATTTCTTAATAAAATATGGTGATAAAAAATTCTATGTGGAAATTGCAGGGTACTGGAGAGAGGAATATGCTGAAAAGAAAGCATATAAAATAGCGGAGGTATCGAAATACATTAACAATATTATCGTTATTTCTGATGAGAAACTAGCTACATACTTCGAAAAAATAAGGAACGTAAAAACGTTAACGTATAGTTTAAGGTCGGGTAAACCCATATTACCCTATGGCAAACTCCTTAAAATGTTGAAGGGGGCTTCATGAAGAAAATACTAAAGCTAAATAGCATGAAATTAAGGATTGTCCTGGCGATATTAGCTATAATTATTGCCCTACTTCTTAGAGTACTTAATGAAATACATGCGTTCAACCTAGTTAATGTTGAGTTTAGAAATGTTGTTAGCGACAAAGACACCATAAAGTTAGAGGCTGCTATAATTAATGAATCCCCCTATACTTACCACGGTCTTATTCTCAAATTTAAAATCTCATGTACCAATATGAGCGACTTTAGCGTAAATAAAACGATCAAGTTTGAAAACGTTTTCTTCTACTCTACGAGGAAATTTTCAATAGTATTTACTAAGCTACCATGTGTGAATGTCAATGTGAAGTATAGTATTGAAGCACGTTTAGCCTATGGTTTATTTAAATATGCTAAGATAGGATCAGTAAACATTAATGTTAGTTTAACTAGAAGAGAGACCATGTTTATTGTTGATCCCTTGCCTAGCAAGGCTAAAAGAAGCAGTATCGTCTATATTGCAGGTAAACTTATAGCTAAAGATACTGGAGAACCTGTGCCACACGCTAAAATCTTAGTTTACGATTATGATGATGGTGTATGGGATGACCTATTAGCTTATGGGTACACTGATAGTTCCGGATATTTTAGAATACCGTGGGTTGCTAAAAAAGTAGACTTTCCGGATGCTGATGCTGAAATATACTTGGTTTTCGAAGGGAACATAGAATACTTACCTTCAAGATGGCCTAGTGAAGGCTATCATAAAATATTCGTTTATGAACCTATATATCCTCCGCCAGGCTAGTATAGGATGATTTTTGCTTCAGGAACAATTTCTCTAAGCTTATTTGCTACTTCCTCAGAATCCTCATGTATTTCAACTATTTCGCATCCTGAATGTTTAAGCCACATAATAACTGATGCTTTGTATTCATAATCTTTTCTTTTATCTCGCTTCCTTCTAAAATATATTTCATCATACGGTACATTATACTTTCTGAGTTGCGCGATAGTTTCATCGCCTTGTGTTTCAAGAACCCTACCTGTTAAGATAATTATCTTATAACCCTTACGTTTAAGTTCCCACATTCTATCTATAACATCAAACCTAGGTATATCAAGATGCATGTATTTAGGCGATAAAAATGCTTCCCAAAACCTTCGCTTAAGCCTAGGATTACGCTTTAAATCTTCAACTCTCTTTGCACCTGCCTCTTCAAGCGCAGCATTAATTCTCCTAGAAATGTCAAATACGACACCGTCAAGATCAAAAATAACACATTTCATAAGATATGCACCATGTTTGCAGGGAAAATGTTGAAGGCCGGGAGGCCCGAGGCCATTGCCCGCGCATCGGCGGCCTAATCCTCGGGCAACGCCACGTAATTATTTTAAATGTTAGAGTTAATAAAGAATTTCTCTTGAGCAAAATAGCTGTGTTAGTAAACGTTTCCGCTCAGTATTATTTGTGTTTCCTAATAACTTTCTAATTTTGCGAAAACTAGTTATACTTGTTTTACTCAGTATCTTATATTAGAAGGGAGAATGAATAATAGTCTTAAGATGAATTCGATGAAAGAGAAAGAATCATTTATTGCTGGTAAGCTCATTAGGGATCATAGTGAACTTCTAAAATCGATGGAGGAAATAGTTAAACTTGCTAATGCATTACGAAATAGCATGAGTAAAGCTGAAGTTTCAAATGAGTTCTTTAATGTATTGAAGGACGCTATTTATTTGTCTTTTAAAATATCTTCATTACTAGCTAAACTAGATGAGCATATGAAATTAGAGGAGGAACTTATTAAGCCCTACATTCAAGATGAGCGATTAAAGAGAGAACTAGATGTACTTATTGAGGGTACTAGGAGGTTTTCCGAGATTGAAAGAGAGATTTCTGCAACCCTAGAAAATTATCGCAAAGGAGCTATTGCTTTAGACGATGCTGTGAAAAAGTTTGTTACATTTGTTAATGAGCTACAGGAAATAGTATATCAGCACGTTAACGTTTCAGATAGAATATTACATACTACTAGAAAGTATTTCACTTAACCTAGTTTGTTCTTTAAGATATTCAACAATTTTTCTAATAACTTCATCTATGTTTTCGTTAGATAACATTGAAACTTTAACATTAGAACCCTCAATCATTTCTACAATATCTTTCTTGTATTCATTGCAAACGACGATTTGAGGTATTTTAGTGTCTAAATATAAGGCTACAGCCTTTATTAGCTCAATTGTTGCATCACTTCGACAAAAATTAATTGCGCAACGTCTTTCACCTTTTTCAATTAAAATGTCAAACTCATGTATCACTCCTGAAAACCCTTTTGCCTTATAAGATTCTTTTACGATGAAACCCTTCCTTAGTAGTCTATTCACTAAAATTTCTTTTAACTTTTCTATATCCAGTTTAAACACCTTTGGTTCAATTAAAGAGATCATGTAAAATGTTGCTGTTTCACTTAGCGGTAGTAAGTTTTATTTTACGCATTTATTAAATTTTTCCACATTTATTAAGGTAAGAATTAAGTATCTTATGTATGGACAATATTCTCACCTGAGAGTTTAAGTATTGAAAGGCGGTGTCGGCAACACACGGATTCATCATTTAATCACTATCTTCGGACCCTGCAGGCGTCATCACGTATTTTCTTTTAAAAAGAGGAGGGATAGTATTATACTATGTTTTCTATTTTTCTTCTTCTCTTTTTCTTCGAAGTTAAAGACCTTATGATTTTAGCAACTTTATGTTCAAGTACATACTTTCCTATTATGAGATTATTTCCCTTCACAATAACACTTGCCCTAAATTCAGATCTAAATTTTCTACTAAGCTCCCTTAAATCAATGTTCCCATTCTCTATTGAAACAATTGTTTCCCAATCCCCGTCATCGTTTACCCTATATAGGCATGAAAATTGCACCAAAACCGGCACCCATTAGGAAACTATTGATGAAATATCGGGAGTAGGCGCTAGGTAAGCCGCGCCATGTGGGGGTTTTGTGATAAAGTAGGGTAGTTATTAGTTAAGTCCTTTTCCCTCATGAGATTAGTCCTTCTTTTTTAAGGTATTTATTGTGTTGTTGTTTCGACAATCATCTAAAATAAAGGAGGTAATACCATAGGAAGAATTTTTAAGAGGGGTATGTGGTTTAAAAAGAGCCCCTTTTAAATTAATCCATAGATATTTGGAGAAAAAACAATGGTGTCAGAGCAGGGTTCTTCCGCATGTTAAGCTTGCTTTCTTAGTCACTGGCGGTCTCATCATTCCGTAGCCTATTTTGGAAACCAAGTTTTTATTTGTTTCCAGTTAAAATAAATTGTAAGGCATGGTAGATTTGGAATGGTTTATTGATATACCTGAAAGGTACGGTTTAAGTAAAACCATGCTTGAAGAGGAGATTTTAACTAGGAAGAATGTGCTTCTCGAATCCTACTATGTTGCTAATGAAATTGAAGGTGAAGTTTTCGTTAGGATAAAACAGCTTAGAACCCCTATAGAAACATACGTTGATGCGCAAGTTCTCCCAAATACGATACTTATAAGATTAGTTAAGGTTCTAGAGGCAGTAAATAACGAGAAAACATTGGAAATAGTATATCTTGGAGAACTTGGAGTACCCGGTAAACTACCTCATCATCATGAACATGGATATTTTGATAAAAATGTTGAAATTGAATGGTTTAATGATATGCTTAAGAGGTTAAGCGTCAGTGTTGAAGAGAAAAATTCCTATATTGAAAAGGTAAGGAAGAATTTGGAAAGAATGGTTAAAGCCTATGAACACTCTAGAGAACTTAACAGCGAAATTTTAGTAACTATTGAAGGCGAATCTGAAGAGGTTTTTGGCGCATTCATAACAAGAATTGTTGGAATTTATGCAGAATCTTTAGGTAACTTATACATATGTTTTATTGAGGAACATGCTAGAGGAAATACTGTTATACATTACTTTTTCAGAATGGGTAAGATTATAATAAAATAGCACCTAATGTTCGTAACTTTAACCTATTTTCTCAACACTAACTTTAATCCAAGGTGTTTGATTAAGCCATTCTTCAGGATAGGCCAGTTCAACTTGTAATGTGTCCACTAGCGGTACAGGCTTTATGGTATTGGAAACTGTTAGATATGTCGTAAATGTATCACCATAAACCTCAACTAGGCTTTCATAACCTAAATTTATTGTATCGGACCTATTTACGTAACTTTCCAATGTCTTATTAATGTTCGTATATAGCGTAAGTTTCTCTCCGGTATCAAGATTAACTATTGTGACTTCGTAGCGTGACATGTTAAAAACCATGTTTAGAGGTTTTATAGGCGGTATTTCATTAGCTCCGGTAAGCCTATATGTATTGTTCAAATAGTTTGCTACTTGAATATTCAACCAATTAGGATAAAGAGAAACACCAGTTTTGACATCAAATACTTTCCTAGAGTAAGCTAATGTTAAACTTATTGTGCCAATATTTGAACTGACATTTACAACAATATAGTTTTTCTTCTTCAAGGGGGGAGTTATTTTTAAAACCAGCTTCCCATAGTATGATCCACCCTTGGTTGAACATAGAATGTAGAATTCATTATTATCCAGTCTCTTGTATTCTTGAGCATAGGTTTTTGAGGACACAATCGTTATACTTCTATTGCTAATAAACTGTTCCGTTTGAGTAGCAGTTATTTTCGCAGATTTTCCCTGTGAAAACATAAAATACGCTACGAAAGCTGTAGTTACTGCCAATAGAACTAAACTTAATATTAGTATTCTAGCGTAGTTCATGGCTGAACCAACTGTCTTGTAGATAGTAAACCACTGAATTATTAATGTTACCTCCATAATCTCAAATATTATTTAATCGCAATTTTTCCATCTAACTTAATAAGGTGATGTGTCTTTTCCGCTATGGTCTGATGAGGTCTGGCATGTGGTTTTACGATAAGGTTATAAGACATTTATCTAACATTAGTGTTGAACAAAATAAAGAGAGGTAGGTATCCAGGAAATTGCAACTGGAAGAAAAAGTGCTTGTAGCTAAGGAGTTTTTCGAAAAACTCAATGAACCAGAACTCAAGGTAATGTGGAATCTCTTACTCCTTAATGGGTTCTTTGTTAACCATGCAGCGCAGGTTGTTGTTGAATTTTCGCAGGATAGAATAATCTATGAGGGAAAGAACATTGTAATATATTTTACATCATCCCTTTCCGGTGATGCCCTCTTTGCATTAATAGATAGGGTTTCACTAAACTACTTAGTAAATAGAGGGAAAAAGGATATTGACTTTAAAAAGCTAAATAATAGGTTTAAAAACCTATTATATACGAAAACCCCATTGTCGGTAAGTAGACTTAGAAGGTGGCATGGACAAATATTCTACAATATTCTTAAGAAGGAAAATAAATTGAACCTTTTAGAGACACTATGGTTTATTGAGAAAAGTAGGAATATTTACAAGCTAAGAGTTGACTTAGTTAAGGCTCCTCCTCTAGATTTTAGCATTAATGTTATCGCTGAAATAACTGATAGGAATTTTGGAGATTTAGAGAAATATCTAATAAGGGACATTTAGTAATTAGAGTAATCATGTGAGAACAGGTAAGATAGGGAATATAAGGTTTTCATGTACTAGATGTGGTAAGTGTTGTAGTTTAGAGGTACCAGTGGTTTTAAGTGATATTGAGTTATGGGTTAAAAGGGGAAGATACGATATTATATCTAATATTGTTAAAAAGAAAGCGCCAGAAACTCTAAGAAAAATCTTTAATCTAAGCTTCTACTACACCTTTAAAAGAAAAAGTAGCACTAAGAAATGTATTTTCCTTAAAGACAACGTATGCTCCATATACTCCCTAAGGCCTCTTGTTTGTAGACTCTTCCCCTTCGCATATTCTGAAGACGAATTAAGTATTCATCCTTGGGCCTTAGAAAACTGTGAAGGTCTAGGTAAAGGTGAAGTGTTCTCTAGGAGAGAACTTAGCATCCTAAGGTTCCTCGCAAAGAAAATATTCATAGAATTAATAATGCTACCCTACTACAGTACCTTCATTGACGAGATTGTTGAAAAAGCAAGGAGTAATGTGAAGAGTCAGTAGCGGTCAAGTTCTTCATTTCCAGAATCCGAGGCTACCTTTATCATCATACCCTCGTTTAGCCATAAAATTTATGTTTTCAAGAGTATTAATAAGTAATCTTAGTAGAAACTGGCTGTAACTAGTTCATAAATAGTTAGATGTTTAAAATGGGACGTGTAGTATTATGGTGTTCAAATGGTTTAGGAACGAAGCTGTAATAGCGACAATGGATGAGATCATTATTGTTTTAGCGCTGATAATACTTGGCTTAGCTGTTCTTGTATATTTTGGAATAATAACTCCCAAGATGGCCACTATTGCAGGTTTAGGTACCCTATTGATAGCCATTTTATTGACTATATCTATAGTTAAGGTTCAAAAGAAAAGGCCAGCTATAGGGCCTGAAGCGATAATTGGGAAAATAGGTCTTGTAAAGTTCATTTCATCTAAGGGAGAACTTGTAGTTGAGGTTGAAGGAGAATATTGGATCGCTAAAACAATAGACTCCGTTAAGCTAGGCGATGCGGTAAGAGTAACTGGTATGGAGGGTCTAAAGCTTAGGGTAAGAAAAGCATAAAACGCCTTACATCTTTTCTCGTAAGTGAATGTTGAATGTCAGTATAAGGACTGAGTATTTATGAAGATTGTTGAAGTAGAGAATCTAAGGCTAAGTTACGACGGAGTCAGAAGGGTTTTAGACAATATAAGTTTTGAGGTTAGCAAAGGAGAGTTCATAGTTATTCTTGGCAGGCTAGGTTCAGGTAAAACATCACTTCTTAGGGTTTTAAGTGGACTAATACCTCATGTTTATTATGGTAATGTAGAAGGTGAGGTGAATGTTTGCGGAAAGAATATTGTTGAAGTAGGGGCTGAAGGGTTGATTGGATGCGTAGGACTTGTTATAGATGATCCATCTAAGCAAATATTTAATCTTACAGTAGAAGACGATGTAGCTTTCGGACCATTAAACATGGGCCTAAGTGAGGAAGAAGTTTTAGAGAGAACAAGAACCGCTATTAAGGCATTAGGGCTTACTGGTTTAGAAAAAAGGAATCCTAAAGAGCTAAGTGGAGGTCAGCAACAGAGAGTTGCTTTAGCTGGCGTTTTCGCATTAAGACCTAAACTTCTGCTTTTAGATGAACCTATCTCAATGCTTGACCCAATAGGTAAAATTGAAGTACTAAAGTCTTTGAGGAAGCTTAATAGGGACTATGGTGTTTCATGCATTATTTCGGAATCAGGCAATGATCTCGAGGAAGTAGTTGAAATAGCTTCGAGAGTAATAGTGCTTGATAAGGGAAAAATTGTCGCGGATGGCGAACCTGAAGAAATACTTTCTAAAAATATTGTTGAGAAATTAGGTTTTGAAAAACCCTTTAGAATAAAGCTCTTTTCTAAAATAAGAAGGATGAATATGGGCTTAGAGGACATCGTAAAAAGCGCCATAATTAATAGAAGAGAAAGCGGAAATGTAACGTATAATGGGGAGGAAATCTTAAACGTTAAAAACGTAAAATACGCTTACCCTAATGGAGTACTTGCTCTTAAAGATATTTCGTTAAGCGTTTACAAAGGCGAAATGCTCGGAATAATAGGACAAAATGGCTCAGGTAAGACCACGTTAGCGTTGGTTATGGCTGGGGTTTTAGAGCCTCAGAGTGGCGAAGTACGTGTTTATGGAAGAAACATTAGGGAGTATAGTTTGAAGGAGAGAATAAGGTTAGTGAACTATGTTTTCCAAAATCCCGATAATCAGCTTTTCTCGGAAACTGTGGAGGAGGAGGTAGCTTTTGCTCTTAAAATGCTAAGGTATCCTCCAAAGGTCATTTCGCAAAAGGTCACTGAGGTTCTGAGAATTTTTGGTTTAGAAAAATACCGTAAAATGCCGATTAGCGAGTTAACTAAAGATGTCAAGGCACTAACTTCCTTAGCAAGCATTTACATTTTAGAGCCTAAGGTTTTAATAGTAGATGAGCCAACCAACGGGCTTGATTACTCATCATCACTTAAAATAATGAGCATACTTAAAGAACTAACTTTAAAGGACAAATCCGTCGTTATAATATCTCATAATATGAAGTTAATACATAGATTTTGCGATAGAGTAGTAGTCATTCATAACGGGCAAGTGCTTCTTCAAGGTAAGCCTAATGAAGTTTTTAAGAAAATTAGTGTTTTAAGGAGAATCTCGATAAAACCACCGCCTATTTTCGAAGTAGCATATGAGCTTTCAGAGAAATTAGGTATCGATAGTGAAAGAGCAATAGCAGCTCTAGAATTAATAGTTAGAGAAGGAGGATAAACTACATGCCCATGATTTTCGAATATGAACCTAGAAACACATTTCTTCACAAACTAAACCCTATAGCCAAGGTTATAATGCTCCTATCAATATTTATTGTTCTCACAGTTTACTGGGATCCAAGATTCGTACTAACTATAACCTTAATCTCAACAGTATTATACATGGTTTCTAAAACACCTCCAAAATGGCTTCTTATAGTATTGCCTGTAACCGTAATAAGATTTATTGAATCCTTGATTCTAGGTATATCGCAAGCTCAAGGAGCATATTTCCACTATCTACCTCCAGAAGTTGCTAGTAAAGTTATTGCAAAAATAGGACCTATCACAATAATTTACGGTGGCATTTTATGGACTATTTCCGATATTTTAAAGATCGTTTCAACAATAATGTTAACGTTCTCCTTCATTTACACAACATCCCTCAACGATATAGTTAAAATGCTTAGTTTCTTTAGAGTTCCGAGAAAACTCATTTATGTCTTCGTTGTTGCATTGAAGCTTGTACCTGATATTTTAAGGGAGATAAATACTACAATGATTGCTCAGAGGCTTAGAGGTTGGGAACTTAGCTCGAAAAACCCCATTAAACTAGTTAAACAAGCTATCCCCTTGGCTTACCCGTTTCTTAGGAAAACAATAGGTTATGTTGATACATTAACGGTAATGGCATACGTTAGAGGTTTTGGTGCTTCCGGAAAAATGGAATCAAAGTGGAAGCCTAAGTTTAACATTTCAGATTACATCGTTATCGCAACTTCCTTTATTGGAGCTTCCCTATCTCTCTACTATGCGTTAGAATATGGTATAGGCTTAATCTAGAAATAGTTGAGAGAGAACATCATATATTTTCTTAAACATTTTTAGATACCTTCTATATTTTCTCGCATCCCGTTCTATTGGGGCATATGTCTCCTTGATCCTAACTATTCTCTTAGATATTGTAGGCAGTTCTTTCCCGCTTAGATAGCTTATTCCTAGAAATGAAGCGCCCAAAACCGAGGATTCAGCATCTTCCAAAACATGAACTTTAGTGTTGAAAATGTTTGATACAAGTTCAGCCACATCCCTTGAAGCAAGTCCTCCACTTAATCTTATCTCGCTTAGTTTAATGTCTTTACTATTTAATCTTAAGTAAAGTAGTGCAGTTATTATGATTGTTTTCAACGCTTTCTCATATGAGAAATTATATGGTATATTTATTGCTGAAATAGTAGTTTTATAAAACATACCCTTCCGAATCATAGGTATCATTAGCGGGAGATTACTAGAACTTAAATAATGGGAATGCGTGCGGAAAGCTCTTTTAGCAAAGGATATTGCATGACCTATAATTACTGAGTCTATTTTCAGCGACAATTCTTTCCCAAATAAATAGCTTAATATGTTATGTTTTTCCTTAGAATCATTGCTTAATATACTCGATAACGTAACTGTATAACCTAGGTCTAAATTGCTGCATCCGACATTTACGCATCCAGCACCCATTAAGCTACATATTGCATCTGTTGGAGCAATAATTACACTTACCTTTCCGACAAAACCTAGCCTTTTAGAGAGAGACTCATTGACATACCCTATAGGGTTCTTGTACGTATTTTCCTTCATGAAAATCTTTGACTCTAATGCTTCCACATACTTTTCCAGGACATTTCTTCTTAACTCCAATTTGCTGTATGTCATTATGTTTGTGAATTTGTATGCAATATATTCCTTTAACCCCATTATCCAGACTATTTTTTCAACTCCATGGCTGCGTATTGCACTTAAAAGCTTCATTTCATGAAAGTTTAGAAGCGGTTTCGTACTTACCTTGTCCAGCGGCTTGTAGTAAGGTTCTATGATTTCTTTTTTGCCATGTATTTTCACAACATATGAGGGCCCATGCGCTGTTATTACTATTACCTTAATGTTTGACCTTATTGATGAAGGTATTCTGAAGATTTCGCTTAGAATTTTTAGCCAGAGTTTTCTAGGTGATTTTACTTTTGAAATATCTTCCCTACTAAACCATAGCTTTTCTCCGTTGATTGTGATAGCTAATGTTTTGAGGTTTACTGTTCCTATGTCCAACGATAGCACTATTTCTTTAGACACTATTGAGTCCTCCTTAAATACACGTTTTTTCTAATAGAAAAGTTTAGATTTAAGCGTAAGTTTCCAATTACATGGTGCTATATTGTGTTATTTGCGAAAAAGTCGTTAGCTTACAGTATTATTGCTGGCTCCATAGTGTTAGGTGTCTTGGTGGTTTTAGCTTTTCAGCCATGGGGTCCAGGGCTTGGTCCAAGCTTTTCTCCAGCTAGGATCGCCTTAGCATATGTTGCTGCTTTTCTAACGCTATTTTTGCCGGGAATCATTGTTGCCATGCTTTTCGTTAGGGATAAAAGGTTTAAAATGCCTCTAATAAGGGCTAGGGAAGTTAAGCGAACAATGCTTTCTACATACATTTTAACTGCGGCTGCTGTTGTTGCGGCTGTTTATGCTGTTGGGGGAATATTAACTGGTGTAAACATTGATTTGCCAGCGCTAATAACGGGCTTCACCGCTACATATTTTGGTGCTGCTGTTTCGCTTATAGCATGGTTTGTTGGGTTTTTTGTTAGATGGGCTATTGGTGGTGCTCCATGGCTTAGAACAGCATTGCTAGTACCCACTTTAGCTATGATCGATTCGGGTACATGGGCTCTGGCATCCTATGCTTACTGGAGAATCGTTAGGGTTTCTGCAAAATACTCTGTCGTCAGGGTAGCTTTAGGAATAATTGCCATGATAGCTATTCACATGTATGGTTGGCTATGCATCTATGCTGGTGTTTTGAATCCTGCACCAGCAGCAATAGCGTACATTGCATTTGCTTTCTCTACATGGTATCCGACAGCGGTAATGTTCATAATACTCGGCGCACTAATAGGCGAAGCTATGTACAGAAAAGCTAAGATTTAAAGAAAAATTGTTTTTTAGAGCTTTATTTTTCCTAATCTCTTAAGCGTTAAGTATACTTTCTCAGGGGTTATCGGTATTGATGTTATTCTTGCGCCTATGGCATGTGCTATTGCATTGGCTATTGCTGGTGCGATGCCGTTTATTGATGGTTCTCCTAGTCCTTTTGCTCCGAACGGCCCTCTTCTATAGCCTGCTTCAACCCATAGTGCAACTATTTCTTTGGGAGCGTCCATTATTGTGGGTATGTAGTATGCGTATAGGTTGGGGTTGAGTACTCTACCGTTTTCGTCATGTACTAGTTCCTCCATTAGTGCGTAGCCCATTCCCTGTATTGCTCCTCCCTCAGCATGTAGTTCTGCTCCAACCCTATTGATTACTTTGCCTATGTCGTAAACTGTTGTTATCCTGTCTACGGTTACCTTACCTGTCTCCATGTCCACAGTTACTTCGGCTACTATTGTTCCGAACGTGTATGTGAAGTATGGTTCACCCTGTCCTGTTTCGTCTTCCCAAACAGCTTTGGGTGCTCTGTAATATCCGAATTCTTGTAGTGGTACTCCTCTCCAGAAGCATTCCTCTACGAGATCAACCCATCTAATTTTTCTTGAAGGATCACTCTTGCAGTAAACGTCTGGTGCGCGTATTTCAATGTCCTCTGGGCTGCATTTCAACATGTCAGCTGCTACCTGGTTTAGTCTCTGCCTTAGCTTGTAGGCTGCAACTAGTGCTGCATTCCCGCCCATAGCTGTCGATCTTGAGGCAACCGTTGGACCAGCATCAGGAGTTGCCGAAGTATCTGGCTGTTCTACTCTGAAGTAATCCGGTGGTACGCCTAAGATTTCCGCTGCTATCATAACTAGTCCTTGTATTGCTCCCTGTCCAAAATCTGTAAGCCCCGTCCTAAAGGTTATGCTTCCATCTCTGTTTATAATTAACGTTACTGAGCTATAGTCTGCTCCTTCAGCACCAATGCTATTGCCATGCCATAGTAGAGCTAAGCCTATGCCTTTCCTTATAGTACCTGTTTGCTTAGCGTATTCTGCTCTCTTACGGTACCAGTCGGTTGCTTCAACAGCTTTCCTAATTGTTTCTTCAAGACCTACCCCATGGTCTAGAAGTTGTCCGTGAACTGTTCTATCACCGTTTCTAAGAATATTCTTGAGTCTTAGCTCAACAGGGTCCATTCCAAGTTCTTCAGCTAACTTATCCATTTGCTGCTCTATAGCAAATGTTACCTGCGGGTTACCGAATCCTCTAAACGCTCCCGCATAAACATTGTTCGTATATACCGCTACTCCTTCGGTATGTACGTGAGGTATCTTGTATGGTCCTGCCGAGTGAACTATTGCTCTCCAGAGAACGAATGGACCTAGTGAAGCGTAAGCTCCCGTATCGAGGATTATTTCCGCTTCAACTGCCGTTAATGTTCCATCCCTCTTAGCTCCATGCTTATACCTAGCTATCATTGGATGTCTCTTACTATGACCTATTATTGATTCTTCCCTCTTATGTACTACGAGCGCTGGCCTACCTGTTAGTAGTGCTGCTAAAGCTGCTTTAGTTCCTATTTCGTTTGCTACGTCCTCTTTTCCTCCGAACCCCCCTCCTAAAGGCGGAACAACAACTCTTACCTTGGCAAACGGTAGACCTAGGACCTTAGATATTGCTCTTCTAGCCTCATGGGGGCATTGTGTTGAAGTTATAACTGTCACTCCACCGTCGGGCTCGGGTACAGCTAAGGCAGCTTCAGGCTCCATATATGCGTGTTCTTGGAATTGCGTCCTATATTCTCCCTCAACAATAACGTCTGCTTCCCTAAACCCTTTCTTAACATCACCCTTAATTATCCTGAACCTAGCTATAACATCGGAGCCTCTTTCCTCATGAATTAGCGGATGCTCTTTCTCCTTAAGACCTCCGAAACTTACTATATCCAATGGGTTAGTTATGACAGGTAAAGGCTCATAGTCTACATACACTTTTTCAGCAGCTTCCTCAGCTACATACGGGTCTTCAGCTACGACGAGAGCAACAATGTCTCCGATGTACCTTACCTTCTCGTAGGCCAATAGCGGTTGGTCAGGTAGAACATATCCTACATCATTTACTCCAGGAATGTCCTTATGTGTAATTACCTTAAGTACTCCTGGAACTTTCTCCGCTTCTGAAACGTCTATTCTCTTTATTCTTGCATGGGCATATTTTGCTCTAACAGAGTAAACATACACTAGGTTCTTAAATAAGTATGCGTAGTCAGCAGTGAATTTAGCTTTACCTAACATTTTAGATAGTGCATCCCATCTCTGAATGTATTGGCCTATTAGCCAGAATTCCTTTTTCTTTTCAAACATTTCCTCTACTATTTTAACATATTCCGCTTGAGGAGAAGCCATACATGGATCACCTTAAGGGGGTAATTACTTTTTAAGGTCAAAATAGATTTGACCTTTCCTAATATATTCAGCCGCTAACTTGACAGCTTTGATGAATCTTAAATAGCTACCGCATCTGCAGAGATTCCCTGAAAGAGCGTATCTAATTTCGTCCTCCGATGGATTCCGGTTCTTACTAAGCAAATAGTATGCTGCCATTATTACTCCTGGGAAGCAGAATCCACACTGCATAGCATAGGTGTCAAGTAGGGCCTTCTGTATTGCGTGAAGCTTGCCTGGAGGTGCAATACCCTCCAGCGTGATTATCTTTTTACCCCTAGCTTGAACCGCTAAGACAAGACATGAGGGAACAAGTTTTCCATCCATAATTACAGCACATGACCCACATTCTCCACGACCACAACCTTCCTTAACGCTTAGGAATCCTAGCTTATATCTTAGCACGTCAATTAGTCTCTCATAGGGCTTAACATTTACCGTATAGTCTTTTCCATTAACGTTAAGTGTAATTGTTATTTCAGGGTATTCTTGAGCTTGAGTTTGAGCCATATTTTATGCACCTCCTTCTATACGGGATTTTGCTTTAAGAAGAGCTCTCTTCATCATAACTTTTGACATGTCAAGTCTGTACTCTGCCGAAGCTCTGAAGTCGCTTTTCCTCTTCATTTCTGTAGGTAGAACTTCATTATATGCTTGTCTAATCACGTCTAAGCTGAATTCTTTTCCTCTAAGAAATTCCTCAGTTTTCTTGGCTCTGCCAGGTATTCTTCCAGAAACTCTGTCAAAAGCTATTCTAACATCTTCAATGATGTTGTCTTTTAATTGCAAATACACTGCACACGTAACGTATCCTGTAATTATCATTTCTCTTCTATCAAACTTCATAAATGCTGTTGATGAATTCTCTGGTGTTTCATTAAATATTATTTCATATATTATTTCGTTAGGTTCTTTAGCTAACGTTCTTTTCTCAACGATAAGCTTCTCTAGCGGAACAATTCTTTCGCCCTTAACGCTAACAAGTTTTACTTGAGCATTTAAGACATGAAGCAAAGTCACATAATCTGATGCTGAAACCGCAACACCAATGTTACCACCTATTGTTGCTAATGCTTTAAGTACTGGTGAAGCAAATTTCGCTGAAACATCGGCAAATCCCAAATATCTCTTATCCTTAACTAGGAATGATTCATCAAGTTCAGCGACGGAAGTTAATGCTCCAATGACTATTTTTCCATCGATCCTCTTAACATAGGAGAGCTGGTTTCTAAATCCTGAAAGATCCACAAGAACTTTTGGCTTCAGCTTACCCTCCCTTATCTGTATTAGAACATCGGTTCCTCCGGCTATCGGTATAGCGTCTGGAGCGTTCTTGTCGAGATACTCTAGGGCGTCGTCGAGATTCTTAGGAATGTACACGTTAAAGCGAGGAATACTACATCATCCTCCAAGAAAGTTCTCGCATTAAACTATGGAGGATTTTTATTTAAGAATTTCTATGAAGCAATGATGTATTCATTTAGGCTAAATGATCTATTAATGGTTTAAACAAATACTATGCTACTGATAATGTCGTGGTCTAAAATGAATAATAATTGACCGTTTAAATAAGTGTATTTACGGGGAAAATAGCCAAGTAGTTATCGCATTTACCCTGAGCTTTTAGATTTCGAAGAAAACCCTATTAGATACTTCAATAACTTTTAAGGTTAGATTAAGCAGCAACTTCTAGGTGCTACATTATGGTTGATTTAACAGTTGAAATTGCGGGCTTAAAATTTAGAAACCCTGTTCTACCAGCTGCAGGCCCTCCGGTAAGGGATGGTGAAAGAATTAGGAGATGTGTTGAAGGAGGGGCCGGAGGCATAGTTACTAAAACTATTTCCGTTAAAGCAGCTGACCCACTAATACCTAGACCGCACATGGCCGAGGTTAAAGGCGGATTCTTAAATATGGAGCTTTGGAGCGAACTACCTCCTGAAGCATGGTTCGAAAGGGAGTTGAAGATAGCTAGGGAGGTAACTAAAGCAGCAGGTATACCGTTAATTGTTAGTGTAGGGTATAAGGCCGAGGAAATATCCTGGCTTGTTGAAAATGCGGACAAATATGCTGATGCGTATGAAATCTCCGTTCACTATATAGGAAAGGATCCTACGCCAATGATGGAAGCTGTTAAAGCAGCTAAGAATTCTGGGAAACCAGTGTTCTTAAAGCTAAGTCCTCATCCTGGAATAGATCCTGTATTATGGGCTAAGAAAGCTATTGAAGCGGGAGCTGACGGTATTTCAGCAATAAACTCTTTCGGACCCGTGCTAGCTCTGGATCTAAGCACACCATTACCTGACTACTTACTGAAAGGGCTTCCAGTAATGGGTGGACCAGACGGTACAGGATGGCTTTCCGGGACAGCAATAAAGTATTTGGCTTTGAAAATAGTTTTCGATCTCTACAAGGAAATGCCTAATATACCAATACTTGGTGTAGGAGGTATTTCTACAGGAAGAGACGCTATGGAAATGATAATGGTGGGTGCATCAGCTGTTCAAGTATGTACTGCAGCTATCCTTCAGGGACACGAGATTTTTGGGAAAATAGTTAAGCAACTAAAGATTCTCATGGAGAAAATGGGGTTCAATAGCGTAGAGGAACTAAGAGGGTATACCCATAAGATATGGAAGCAGAGATGGATAAGGTACGTATCGACACCACCACTCTACTACCCAGAAAAATGTACTGGATGTAGATTATGTGAAATAAGCTGCCCCTACGATGCCATAAAGGTGGTTAAAGGTAAAGCTATTCTCTACGAGGATAAATGTTTTGGATGCGGAATTTGTGTTACACGCTGTAGATTTGGAGCCTTAGAAATGCAATATTAAAAACTAAACAACAATTTTTCCGTAAAGCCTTTAAACTTCAATATCCACGGTTAAAGCTTAGGTTAGCTGGTTAATGCACAAGCTACTACTTCCCGAAGGAACAAAAGTATTAATGTTAGGTAATGAAGCGATAGCTAGAGGAGCTTTAGAAGCTGGAGTAGGTTTCGCATCAGCATATCCCGGAACACCATCGAGCGAAATCATAGAGTCTCTTCTCGAAGTAGCTAAAGAAGTAGGTATGTATGTTGAATGGAGTGTCAACGAGAAAGTAGCTTATGAAGCAGCATATGCTGCGGCACTTAGCGGTGTAAGAAGCCTTGTCGCAATGAAGCATGTCGGATTAAACGTTGCTTCAGACCCCTTAATGACATCAGCTTACATAGGTGTTGAAGCAGGCTTCGTTGTTGTTACAGCTGATGACCCAAATATGCATAGTAGCCAGAACGAGCAAGATAATAAATGGTACGGGTTACACGCCTACATACCTGTTTTCGAACCTTCAACACCTCAGGAAGCCAAGGATTTAACAGTGTTTCTCTATGGTTTTTCGGAAAAACATAAGCACCCAGTAATATTAAGGTCTGTAACCAGGATAAGCCATACCCACTCAGTAGTAACCTTAGGTAAAATGGTTAAACCTAAAACTAAAGGTTTCTTTGTGAAGAACCCTAGGGAAAGAGTTGCTGTTCCGCAATATGCTAGAGAGATGAAGAAAAAACTATTAGTAAAATGGAGAAATATTTGTAACGATGTGGTAAAGAACCCATTTAATAGGGTCATTAATTCGGGGATGGAGAACATAATTATTGCTTCAGGTATAGGTTTCTCATACGTTTACGAACTACTTAAAACACATAACCTATTGGATAAATTCACCATAATCAAACTGTCTTCAGCAGTACCAATACCTAGAGAAACAATCCTTAGAGAATTGGACAATGCTGAAAAAGTCCTTATCGTTGAAGAAGGAGATCCCGTAGTAGAGTATCAAGTTAAAGCTATTGTTGCTGAGGAAAAAATGGGCTTAGAAATTTACGGTAAAAACGTTATTGAACCTATGGGAGAACTAAGTTTATCTAAGGTAGCTGAAGGTGTAAAGAAAGCTTTCAATATTGAAGTTGGAACTCCAGCTCAATATGTTCAGGAAGATGTTTTGAAGGAGATTCCGTCGAGGCCTCCAACATTGTGTCCAGGATGCCCATATAGATCCCTATATTATGCGCTTAAGTTAACGTTGGCTAAGCTCAAAGTTAAAGCTGTTTTCAGCGGCGACATAGGATGCTATACTTTAGGTGTGAATAAGCCTTTCGAAATGCATGACACAGTAGTTGACATGGGGGCAAGCATAGGTTTAGCTAATG
>JAGGUY010000031.1 GCA_021158265.1 Thermoprotei archaeon | reverse complement strand
TCTTTTTATCCGCAAGCTGTTATACCAACAATAAGTTAACAGAACAGTTGTCGGGCTTACTTCTCTTTAATCCTGTGTTTCTCTTTATCGAATGTATGGAGTCGTTGAGTATCACATAGGTTTTGAGCTGTGTATTAACGCCTATGTACAGTTTTTAGGTTCTCCGTGAAGGTTGTTGAGTCTTTGTTAATGTACTTACGATGTATTCTATTGCTCTCTTAACTTGCTGTGAGGTGGTTTTGTACTAAGTTTTTGAAGCATGTCGTTTCCTGCGAGTAGTTTTATGTTATTTTTTGAAGTCGAAGTCCGGCATAGATAGGTGTTGGGTTCTTTGGCAGCTAGGTTTTCGAGTGCTGTTCTTGCTTTAGCTAGGTCTGTCCCTAGAGGACTTAGAGCTAAGACCTTCGGACTCTATACATGGGCTGATAGAGACTATATTAAGCTTCCTTTCAGCGATGAGGAGTTCGTGCTGATGCTCCTAAACAAGTTTGAGGAACATGTTAAGCATGTGTACAGCGGTGTTAATAGAATCGTGGCTATACTACACCACGTGCTCTTCCGCAAGCTTGTGAAGTACGAACTTGAGACAAACTGGGACTACTTCTCGACATACATGGTCTCCGAGAGCTTTAGCTACGTAACCAAGAAGTACAGTGATAAGATCAGGGCTGCTCTCTACGGTCACCAACACGACGATGTAGGAACAATGATTTGCAAGGAAGTTGAGAAAATTAAGTGTTGCAACTGTGGGTTCTGTTAACTTGATTATCGGCATAACGTCCAGCGAGTATGCGAAGCCCATAAGGGTTTAGTGAGCAAAACGAACTCCATACTCGCTGTTATACGCTCTCTATAGGAACGAGAAATACAAAGCAATCCGAAAAGTCAGCGAAGAGACGCCATACCTATTTTTATGTTTGGAATACCAGTTGATGAGGATTACCCAATACAGAAATAATAATGCAATAATGCTAATCCAGTATGGTTTCTCAAAAACAGGCTTCGGTAGCGTATTGAGATATGCTATCACGCTTATTGTTACTATTACCGAGAGTACAGCAACAACGATTTTTCGCGGTTTGTCTTTCTCCATTCTGGTATCTCCTTTCATAAATCATACTACTCTACTATCTCTTTCTCTTTTTATATGTTTTTACTTTGTAATACCACAAATTATCCTTTTATCTTTAATTTTCACCGCATAAATTATAAAATGTTGTTCTGGTAAGAATTGAAGTTTCTTTTCCAGCAAATAACTTGCCTCTTCCATTTCTTGAATGATAGTTTCCTTATGAACGTAGTGTCTAAATAATCCATAGAAAGTGAATATGGGTAAAATACTCGAATAAGTGACTACCTCATAGGTATAGTTTCAATATAGGTGTAGGAGACACACAATTACATGCTTTACTTAATTTTTAAGTAGGCTAGGCTTGTTAAATTCCTCTAATATATTGCCTCTCCCGTTGATTTCCGGAAGAAGTACAGCTTTTGCAGGTTAGGTTTCCAGTATACTTTCTGTTTAAGGGAAATTCTCATACCTCGTGGAATAACGGCTACGTATTCCTTTATCCCATTTATTGTGAAGTGAATGTATGTTTCTGTCCCTAATGGTTCATAACCTACTATTTTCCCTTCATATGAGCCTTCTTGAGGTTCTAGAGCAACTTTAATGTCCTGGGGTCTAATACCCATTACTATTTCGCTTCCAACGTGGGGGTGTAGTGTGGAGTAGTAGGTTTTAGGTATTCTGAACAGTATTGACCCGAGATCCAAGAGCAGATTATTTTGTTTTTCTATGAGTGTTCCTTCGAAAAAGTTCATTGGTGGAACACCTATGAATCCTGCTACAAAAATGTTTGCTGGTTTCTCGAAAACGTCTATTGGTGAACCTACTTGCATTATTTTTCCGGCGTTCATTACAGCTATTCTATCGGCCATTGTCATTGCTTCGACTTGGTCATGTGTAACATATATTGTTGTTGTTTGTAATTCGTCATGTAGGAGTCTTCTAAGCTCAAATCTCATTTTAACTCTCAATTTAGCATCTAGATTGCTCAAAGGTTCATCAAGTAGGAAAACTTCGGGTTCTCTAACTATTGCTCTTGCAAGAGCAACTCTTTGCTGCTGACCACCGCTAAGTTGCTTAGGGTATCTGTTAAGTAGATCCTCTATTCCTAGGAATCTAGCAACTTCAATAACCTTCCTTCTCCTCTCCTCCTTAGGTACCCTAGCCATTTTAAGTGGGAACTCTATGTTCCGATAAACTGTCATGTGAGGGTAGAGCGCATAGCTTTGGAAAACCATTGCAACATTTCTTTTCGTAGGATCTATTTCATTAACGAGCCTATTCCCTATCCAAATCTCACCTTCATCAGGAGTTTCTAATCCTGCAATAAGCCTTAGAGTTGTTGATTTACCGCAGCCAGAGGGGCCAAGAAGCACCATAAACTCCTTGTCTTTCACTTCTAATGTTACATTGTTTACAGCTACTACTTTACCGAACTTCTTTACAACATTTTTCAAGAACACACGAGCCATGTTTTCGTCACCCTTTACCTGCTTGAACAACTATTCCCTTAATCAAGTACTTATTTAAAGCTATGAAAAGAACTATTGTAGGTGCTGCTGCTACAAGAGAACCTGCAATAATAGGCGTGTACTCAGTCCACATGGACCTTTGAAATGCAAAACTTAATCCTACGGGAAGAGTGAAGTTTTCAGGGGATCTTAAGAATACTAATGGTCCTAGAAATGCGTTCCATGCTCCAAGGAACTGGTATACTGCTACAGCACCTAATGCCGGCTTAGCGAGAGGTAAACCTATGTAGAAGAATGATTTGATAGGTCCGCATCCATCTATTCTTGCAGCATCGAAAACTTCCTGAGGTAGGGATAGGAAGTACTGCCTCATGAGGAAGGTGCTAGGTACATTAGCTAGGCTAAGTAGCGCTAAACCTACAATGTTGTCTATTAGTCCAAGCCTGTAAATTATGATGTAGTTTGGTACAAGAGTTACGAAAATAGGTATCATTAGAAGGGCTAGTAATGCTGAAAATAGAGCATCTCTACCCGGGAATTTAAGTCTTGCAAAAGCATAGCCCGCCATGCTTGAAAAAACTATATTTCCTACAACTATTAAGCCAGCATATAATGCCGTATTAAAGATCCATCTCGGGAAAAGCTCCAGCCTAAAAAGTTTCATGTAGTTTTCCAAAGTAAATGGATTAGGTATCCATTCTGGAGGGTACTTTGAAGCTTGCTCCCAAGTCATAAAGGAAGCTACAAAGGATCTTATGAATGGTGAAAGATAGATGAAAGCGAAGAGGGAAAGTACAAAATACGTTAAGGCAATCCATCCCATCTTAGTAAGCTTAAGAGAAGGCCTCATCTAGCCATCACCTTATACTTCTTCTGGAAAACATATGTTATCGAGAAAATTAGTACGAAAAGGAAAATGCTTTTTGCAGCTGCAACACCTGGTCTCAGATTAATGAATGCCTCATTATATATATCTAAGGCCATAGTATAGCCTGCACCGCCAGGGCCGCCTCTAGAGCCCGCCATAACCCATGCTAAATCGAACATTTGCAATGCTCCGATAAGTCCTAGAACAACTACATAAACTATCATAGGCTTAAGCATAGGAACAGTAATGTAAATAAATCTCCTAATGGGTCCTGCTCCTTCAAGCATTGCCGCTTCATAAATGTCCCTGGGAATAGACTGCATTGCTGCAAGAAAAGATACCATGAAATGGCCACTCGTACCCCATATTGCAACAAGAGCTATTGCGTAAAGCAGATAGTTCTTATCGTTTATCCAGTCAGGCGCGAACCCTGGTGCTACAAACTGTAGCATGTAATTTATGAACCCTTGCTTCATAAACAACCATATGAAAATTAGAGCTATTATTACAGGACTTGTAACCGCTGGTAAAAAGTAAGATACCTTATAGAACTGAACACCCTTAATTTTCTGATTAGCAAAGGCGGCAAGAATCATTGCAAGAACAGTCTGGGTTGGAACAACTATTGCCGTATACAGTAGAATGTTTTTGAGACCAGTATAGAAGGGTGCTTGAAAGAAGTATGCTCCATTAATTCCCCTCCATAAATCTTCAAAAATAACCATAAAGTTCTTTAAACCAACAAACTCCATAGAACCTATGTAGTCCCATTTGAAAAAGCTTAAGTAAAAGGCGAAAGCCGCCGCAAAATATCCGAAAACCATGTTTAAACATGTAACAACACTTATAAGTACAAGCGCCTCGAGTGCTTCTCTCGACTTTCTTTTTTCAAGAAGAGACTTTATCTTTTGAGATAAAAAAAGATGTGATTTTGACATTTTTCTAGCCTCTTCTTTTACTGGCTTTTACTCACTAAACATTTCCTCTACTGTTTGCTTCATAGCATTTAATGCTTCATCAATGCTTATTTCTCCCCTCATAGCTGATGCCATGATGTCACTTATTTTACCTTCAAGTTCTCCAGATTTCGGACCCCAAAGGAATATTTGGACTAAGTCGTATTTGAATGAAAGTGACTTCCTATGCTGAGGCCACATGTTGGGGTCGTTTTCTAATCCCTTGATTGAAGGTAGTGTGTGACCCATTTTAACAACTAGTTCTTTCTGTCCCTCCGGACCTAGGACGAACTCTACGAATTTAGCCGCTGCATCGGGATGTTCTGTTTTTGCATTTATAGCTAAAGCGACGGTATAAGCCATTGTGACACGCTTTTCAGGGCCTCTAGGAACGGGTGCGATATCCCAGTCTTCTCCGAATTTGAAGTCTGGGAATTGATCGGCGAGAAACGGTATCATCCAGTTACCGCTAATGACCATAGCTACTTCTTGCTTGCCGAAGGCGTCGCCGAGCCATCCTGCACCTACATCCTGTGGTGCAACAACGTAGGGTGTTAGTCCCTGCTTTTCTCTTTCAATTTTACCTTTAAGATACAAGTTAATGTACCATTCCATGGTCTTCTTGACTGCTGGATCGTCAAACCATGATGCATCACTTGGATCGTCAAACCATGGCTTAGGAGCTCCGTAGCTTAAAGCTACAGGCATGTATCTGTTGAATCCTCCAAGGTAAATAGCTAGTCCAGGCTTTCCTGTTTTATCAGCAATGATTTTAGCGTATTCTTCAAGCTCTTCCCAAGTGTCCGGCGGTTTTGTTAAACCAGCTTGCTCAAACAGTTTCTTATTGTAGAATAGCATTAGCATGCTCCAGTCTTTAGGTAAACCATAGATTTTGCCATTAGGTCCCTTGAATGGCTCCAGTAGGAAGTCATAGAATTGATTCATGAAGTCTTGACTAACAAGATCCGATATTGGATAGAGCGCTCCCTTCTCAATAAATATTGGCGCCCATGCCGAGTCAAGGTAGAATACGTCGGGAGCTACACCAGCACCGAACGATGCCAAAATGTTTTCATGGAACATTTGCGTGATGACTTCATATTTAACAGCTATGTTGGGATATTTCTCCTCAAACATCTTAATTATTTTCTCATAATTCTTCATTTCTGTTTCTCCAGCACTCCAACCAGCGAACCTAATATATACTTTCTCAACAACTGCTGTTGTTGTCTCTGTTTGAACAACTGTAGTAGCTACTGTTGTAGCCTGGGTTACAGTTGTAGCTACTGTAGTCGTTACGGTTGTTGGTGTAGGAGTTGTTGGTGGAGCTGCTGGCTGCATAGCATACCATGCTGCGGCAATAATGGCTATTATTAATATGAGAGCTATAACTAGTGATGTTGTTTTTTCTAAAGCTTTAGAATACTTCAACAAACATCACCTTGAACAAATAGGTACTCTACACTAATTTATTACTGAACAGTAGTATATATTACTTACCGCACACCATTGACTAATGTTTTAGAACCTAAGAAATTACTTCCACATATTCAGCTTCTACATCCTCCAAGTATGCTTGCCACCCACCAATGCTTACTTCCTTACCATCTGCTGTTCTAATGAATATTTGGGCTATGCCTTCAGCAACATTATAAACTGTTTTTATAGGTTCCCCTTCAAGGAAAGCTTTTTCTCCTGTTTTAACATATCTTCCTGAAACCTTTACGGTAACTTTTCTTCCACTTCTCTTCAAGATGTTGATCATGTCTATTGCTCTAACTAGGTTAAGAAATTTTCTCATGAAAACTTTTTTACCCCATGAAGTGTAAATGGGTTCTGCAAAGTCTCTTAAATTATGGATAAAGTATTCGTTAAAGAGCCTTATTAAGTGAATATTTTTCGTATAGAAGCCTGAAGGAATGATTCTTAATGGGTCATGCCAATCTGTGACGAAAACCATTTCGCTTCTATCAGCAATAACTATGACCGTTCCTATGGTTTTCTTAACCCTATGTTCATCAACATATTTCTGAGGTTCAGAGTAACCGTAGGTTATTAAGCATATCGAAACACCTTTCCTACTAAGCTTCTTAAGCCTAGGTTTCAGTTTGTCAAGCATGTGATCATATGCTGAAATTAAGAGCTCAACTTGTGCTTCAGAAATAACGTCCAAAATTTTATCATAAATTCTACTTGGCGAGTTAAGCTTCCATATTTCCTCCCTTGCCTCTTCAGCCTTACTTGCATACATTTCCTCTAGGACATCAACTAAGGATAAGTAATCCTCTTTAACTTTCTCAACAATTCTATCGACAAGCTTTTTAAGAGCTTTACGTGGTTCTTCGACTCTATAAAGTTTAGGTCTACCTTCTGAGACAATAACTAATCCCTTATCCTCAAGTGATTTCAAAACATCGTACACTCTTGGCTGTGGAATATGGGCTTCTTTAGAGATTTGAGTACTTGTCATCACCTTATTTTTCAAAAGCACTAAGTAAGCCTTCGCTTCATAGGGGGTTAGCCCTAAATTCCTAAGCTTTAACATTAATTCTTCAGCATTACTTTCCCTACTCAATATTAAACACCATGCATTTTTGGAAACGTTCTTTTACCGAAACTACACTATTAATTTATTGAAATCTTCTGTATAATTTTTTATTGCTAAAACTATCTTTATATACTACGATTAAGTAGTATATTGATTGTAAGCAGGAGTTTTCAGCAAGGTCAATGCAGAATGAGAAACGTGTTCATCTGGGACTTCGATGGCATCATAGTGTTTACACCTCATGAACTATCTTGGAAAATCGCTTCAGAAGCTTACGGTATTAAGGGTTTTACAAGCGAATTTTATAGAAAATATGTTTCCGGAAGACCTAGAATAGAGGGAGGAAAAAACATTCTCGAAAAACTAGGATACTTTAACGGGAAAAAGCTAAGCGATAAAGAAAAAGAGGAGGAAATAAAGAAGTTCACTGACTTTAAAAATAAGGTTTTTAGAGAACTGGTAGAGAAAGGTGTTTTCGAAGTAAATTGGGCGGCAATAAGCTTCATAATTAAAGCTAAAGAACATGGTATTTTCCAAATCTTAGCATCAGCATCAAGAAATGTACGTATCATTGCCGATAGAGTAGTTGTAAAAGGCTATGGTAAACTAGCTGAACTATTTGATGCTGATGTGAGTGGTTCAGGAAGCACTAAAGACGAGGTTTTCGAGAAAGCAGTAGATGTAGCAAGAAGGAAATGCGTGAAAATACAATGCATAGTTGTTTTCGAAGATTCGCCTTCAGGAATTATTGCCGCTAAGAAATTAGGGTTAAAAACTGTAGGATATAGGGATCAAACATTAAGAAAATATGGTGCTGACTACGTGATTCATGATTTCTCAAAAACAACACCCCTCCATGTACTTAAAGAACTTGGGTGTTATTTTGAAGCTAACGTTTAGGGACAGAAAATTTAGTCTCTCAAGAGAGAAAAAACTAGCAACATTACTAACATTATCGAATGGTAGGTTTGCTGTTAGGGGAGCTTTTGAACTTTATCCTCTTTCTTTAGGTACTCTAGTTAGCCATGTTTACGACTATGTTCCCATATTCTACAGAGAACTAGCTGTCCTACCTGAAGTTTCAAAGCTGAAGATAATTGTTGATGGAAAACCTCTTGATTTTAGCTCTTCGAAATTCCGGCTTAGAAGAACGCTCAATTTAAACAATGGAGTTATTGAAGCTGCGCTTAAGTGGAAAGGATATGGTGGTGAATTAGAATATTTTAGCTATAGATTGGCCCATAGAAAACATAAGGGTCTATTCCTAATTAATGCTACATTGAAATTTAGAGGATACGATAAAGCATCACTTATAAGCTATATTGA
>JAGGUY010000039.1 GCA_021158265.1 Thermoprotei archaeon | reverse complement strand
TACAATTTACCTTTACGTTTACGGAGAACACAAGTGAAAAAATGGCGGGGAAGCAGTTGAATAAGTAACCGTTCATCCGAACTGTGCCTTCATTTATCAATTTGTGTTGAACTGTATCGGATACGGTTTGGTTCATTACGGTTCTTTATCCCCTGCTCCCCGCCTACGGGAGCTGTGGCTCCCTTCGGCGAAGAGTGGTTCATCAAGAGTCCCCCTCACCTAGCTCATCGAGCTCATCCCCACAAAAAGATGATTTACAAGGACACCTATAAGTTTTCACAGCTTTGAGAGGCATAGAAAGCCATAATTTGATACGGAAAGCTACAATCTAAAGATTCTACCCCACTACTCCCAGCAGTGCTGAAACTAAGAAGACAATTGATGGTGAAGCCGAGACGATGAAGCCCACAATACTAGCTGATGTTAGTGCAAGAGAGTTCGTACTTGCCAGTAATGTTCCTGCTCTAAAAACGCCAATTTCACTCACTAGGTCACTGTATATTCTTGCAGCATACATGTTTACACCAACAACCGAAAACCCATAAACTAATGCTAGCAGTATGTGAAGCTCGGGTTGAAGAGTGAAGGAGACCGGTAAGGGCATGGAAGCTAAAAGTACTAAAGCTATCCTGTAGGTCTTAGTGTTCCTATTTATCCAGAAGAAGCTAGAACCTATTGATGCTACTGTTTGAGCGAAACCTATTGAAGCGGCTACATAATCTGGTGCTTTAAGGTCGTTCATGATTCTAGGTATCCAAGCCATATTTAGAAGTAAATATGATGAAATTACCGTTACAAGCAGTATAAACGAATTAGTTGCTTTTGCTTCAGCATCTAAATTACCGTTACGAACCATTGTTCTAGTGTTTCTGAAGATGCTAGCTGGTGTTAAAGCTACAATGATGCTTGATAGTATCCCTATTATAAATGCTGTTTCATATAAGTTCAAATACTTACTTCCATCAGCTCCTGTAGCTAATGTTAAGACAACAAATGCTTGCCCTAGAATGCTTGAGAAAGCGCTGAGAGCGCTTCTTACACCGACAATTTTCCTATAGCTTACTCCGTTAAACGATGTTAGAATTGCCGTTTGCATATAAATGCTTGTTGGAAGAGTTGAAGCTACAGCTAAACCATAAACTAACGTTAGCAATAACCTATTACCCAACATGAAAGGTATTGTAAACCACAACATCCTTTCCATCGTATGAGCAATTAGTAGTCTAGGTTTTGTAGTAGCTTTAGAACCGTATCTATAAAGTAGGAACCCAAGTAGTAGAGAGAATAGTCCAGCAAAAACGTTTATCGACAAAATGTCTTCTAATCTGTATCCGTTAGCTACTAGAAATATTGGAGTAATACTCCTAGTTACTGCAATATAGAATCCGGCAATAAGAGCCTCAGTGGAGAATGAAAGAAAAGTAAACTTATTAGCCCTAAATCCTAGGGAACCTACTCTACTCTGCTTAAACAATATTTTTCTTTCCAACATTATTTAGACACTTACCACGCACATACACTATTTTCGAACCTTACCCCCACCCCATAAATAGTGGGGTATTTAAACCTTACCTATAGTGTTAACAAGGGAGAGTTGTTGTAGAGAGTTAAGCTAATCATTTAGTGGCGGTTTCATTTTAAGACTTTAATTTAATACTTATGAGAAACACCATTTTTAATAAAATTCTTATTAATTACATTATTAAATATAAGGCTAATATTGACGAATATGCTTGGACTGAGGCTATCATAAAAGTTTGAGTTTAAAATGGGTTTAGCTTTTGTTTCTTCTCATGATTAATTGTTGATATGAACATTGCGGCTAGAATTAATGTTGCTCCTAAAGCTTGTTCAGCATTAAATGTTTCAGCCAGCAGTGCATGTGCGAAAAGTGCTGCAAAAACTGGTTCTAATAGGAAGATTATTGCTGCTACAGCGGGATTAACGAAGCGTTGCCCATAAACTTGAAGCGAAAACGCTAAGACACTACAGAAAAACGCCAAATACAATAGTAGCCCTATTACGTTTAAGTTTATTGCTAAAACGTTTTCGCTTAACAAACTCGGTATTGCAAAAACGAGTGCAGGTATCATTTCGAAAAATGTAAAAACAAATGGGTTACTACTACTGTACCTATCAATAATTATTATTTGAGCTGCCCACATTATCGCACCTAGGAGAACTAGGAAATCACCTATGTTAAATCCTGTTGATGGAACAGTTAACATGTAGAGACCCACTATTGATAGTGTAAGTGAGAGAGCAAGTTTCCAACTATAGTCTTTCAGAACGAAAGCCACATAGGTATGTACGAATACAACATTTAAACCCGTAATGAAGGCTGAGTTCGAAGCCGTAGTATAGCTAGTACCCCAGCCTTGAAGCCAGAGTCCTAACGCATAAGCAATCCCCGCGGTAAGTCCTCCCTTAACTGTTTTCCCGTTCAGTTTCCCTATGCTGCGGATATGTAGCACATATGGAAGTAAAATCAGTAAGGCTAATGAGCTTCTAATCCATGTGTAAGTGTATCCGGAAATTTCCGACATTACAAGCTTTATTACTGGAAACGATGAACCCCACAGTAACGTTGTTAGCAATAATGCTGAAGCACCATAGAGTTCTCTCTTCATACCTTACCTTCCCTAATCACATCTTAGATGTTTGACTATTGAGGAACTGTAGGGATAGGGTTATAAGGAATTTATAGACTTTACTATTTAGATTCATTAGAGGTAAAAGCCGTTGGCAAATGCAAACATGCTACTCGATTTACTTATTGCTGGATTTTTACAGGGTATTCTTGAATGGCTTCCCGTAAGTAGTAGTGGCCAGGTTATGGTTTTTCTAGCTAAAATTTCTTCAATGGATTTAACCGTAGCTTATTCCTTTACACTCTTCCTCCACTTAGGAACAGTTCTATCAGCTATTGTTTTCTTCGGTAAAAAAATAATTAATGAATTGAGGACATCACTTTTCCTATTAAAATTCTGGATCTACGTTACCTTAGTAAGCGTCGTAGTAGGCTATCCAATTTATTATTTCTACAGAAAAATAATTGGGCAACTAAGTCTAGATGTTGTTTCGCTAAGTATAGGTTTTCTACTTATACTTACAGGTTTCATAGCCTTTAAGGTGGGAAGGGGAATTGCTAGTAAAGAGAATGTTACATTAAGGGATATGGTGTTTCTCGGATTAGCTCAAGGTGTTTCAGTAATTCCCGGTATTTCTAGGAGCGGAGTAACAATAGCCTTACTTCTATGGTTAGGGTTTAAGCCTGAAAGAGCTGTAGAACTTAGTTTTCTAGCTTCTATTCCGGTAATAATTCTTGCAGGAATTTATGTTTCACTAGAAACTCAAATCAACATTATCGGTATGGTGGGATTGATATCATCGTTTATTTCAGGTCTCATTTCGATAAGTGTAATGGTTTCTTTGGCGAAGAAGCTTCCAATGCACTATTTTATGTTGACTATAGGAGCACTTATGGTGTTAATAATTGGTGCTTCTCTGATTTTCTAATCATATCCTCCTGTAAGCTCCCTTCTTTTCTCCCTAATTCTCTCCTTAATCACTGCTTCCTCATGTTCCCTATCTCCTATGGGTCCTCTGAGCCTTTTTGGCAGGTTAAGTAGTGTGTCTTCAGGTCCATAACATACCATGGTATCTCCAGGAATTACTACTGTGTCTCCACGCGGAGCTCCTATGAATCTTTCTTCGCCATTAACCTTCCTATATATTGCTAGCACTAGTATTCCTTCCTCATTAAGCTTTAGGTCTCTTAGCCTCCTATTCGCTAACCAGCTTCCCTCCTTAACCTTAATCATTGATATTGTGAAGCCTTTACTTAGCCCTAGCAATTGCTCGTAATCGTAGACTTTTATTTGAGTAAACTTTTCAAGAGCCCTCTCTATAACCCAGCTTAGCCCCTTATCTACAAGCTTAGATTTGCCAAAAAACAATAGGATTAGAAGTCCTATTCCAAGCCAGAATGCTCTTTCAGCAGATTCTGCCGGCGTTGCTCCAACAAATGTTAGTACAAGAGTCGCCATAGCTGATGTGAACCCGGCGCTCCCTAAGAGCATAAGGATCCTTATTATCCTCCTCCTTACTGGGTGAGAGACAACATATTCTGATTCAGATGTTGTAAAGCCAACGCCTGAAAACGCAGATTGCGCTTGGAAAGATGCAACGTCTCTTGAAAGACCTGTCATTTTCAAAGCTACGGTACCTATTCTAACAACAACTATTGAGAACAGGACTACAAGTAGAAAGGTTATTAGCGCAGTCATGTTGTTCTAAATACCCTCTCACCCAGCTTTTCGAATTGTGAATCTACATTGGGGAAGGTTAAAAAAATTTTGGTGAGAAATCTCTCGGCAATTGAACAATATGAGCTCAGACCTGGCCACTTCGATCATGCGTCTCCAAAGGGTGTGTCTTCATCATAGCTTCAGTAGATACTGTTCAGCGTACACCTTTAGACTTTACCTCTTTAAGCTTTTTAAGGAACTTAATGAGCCTTATACTTTCAATCCACAGTATGAACGATGCTATGAAGCCTGTTGCTAATGCGAAAAAATCTTTCCCTCCGAAAACAATGTAAAGTAGGGTTATTGTGGTGAAGAAAACAGCGTATGGTACGAGTCTAGGTATAAGTGTTCCGTAAACTGAAACGTAAGCGTAAAGAATAGGTGGTTTAGAAGAGTCTTTAGCTAAATATAGTCCATCACGTGTTTTCTCGACAAGTCCTAATTCAACAAGCTTATCTAAATGGTACTTAGCTGTTGATGGGCTTTTAAAACCTACTTTCCTCTGAACCTCTCTTACACCGAGAGCATTACCCTCCTCAAGAAGTAAAAGGTAAACTTTCAAAGTTGATGAGCCTATGTCCTTAAGCTCCCTACCCAATAGTTCTTCACCGACCTATGTCTAAGCTATATCTACATAGGCACGAGTAGTTTAAACTATTCTTCTAACAACAAACCAGGCAACAACAGATAATAGGGCTCCGACAATAAATATTGTAACTACTTTCATAAGGGGTGAAGGTGTTTCTTTAGAAACCCCATATTCTACATGCTCAGTTTTTGATGAGAGCATTCCAAAGGGAGCAGGTACTGCTGTAGGTTTAGTTGTTGCCGGAGAAACTACTGTGGTTAAGGGCTTAGGTGTAACGGTTGGAGTAACTGTTACTGTAGTTTCTGGCGGCATACGTCCATATGATTCCGGAATTAATGTAAATGATGATGTCGATGGCGCGCATTTTAAAAGCATAGGGCTTCCTGTTTCATAACAGGGTATCCATGAACCGTTATAGTAAACTACTCTTGAATTCAAGCCAGCCAACCCTGGCTTAGCTATTTTAGAGATTTCTTCAACATCGCTTATGTCTAAGCCTTCAATTACGTTGTTACCAATAAGCTCCTCTAACTCCCCCTTTACTATGATGCTCCACTCTATACTTTTAAGATCCACTATTGGAACACTTATTTCGCTTAAACTTGACACCTCAATGTTTTCCTCACTAACCCTTAATTTATGAACAATATAGCCCAGAACTTGTCCTTCAAATTCCAGTAGAGATCCTCTGTAGTTTAATGCTATAGCGACAATATTTACTCCGTCATTTATTTTTGAGAAAACATATGTTACTTCATCCTCAGTTACTGTATGAACGGTTATTGCTGTTGAAGCATTTTTCACATAAAATATTCCTAAGTATCCTCTTGCAGGTAAATATTCATTCTTTAACTGAAATCTTAACGATAAAGCTTTACCGAATCCAAGTCTTAATTCATCTAGACTAACTAAGCTTACAATAACATTTACTCTTGGATCAACACTTTGCTTAATATAGACATTATCCGATCTTTTATAGCCTGCCTTAATGAGGTTTTCGATGTTGAACTTCACTCCAGGCTTATTCAAAACGACTTCGTAAGAGTATTGGTCGAGCGGATTATAGCATGCTGAAATAGTATAGGCTAAACCTAACATCAATGTAAACATCGCTATTATAAGTACTGCGGTGAGCTTAAGCTTCCCCATTAAAGCATACCTCATAATGTTCTAGAGTAGCCATTAAGTATAAATCTAAACTTTCGAACACTATGTTCTAATAATTGAAAGTACTTTATCAAGCATTTTAGCTCCACTCCCGGTTAAAATAATAACGATATTTTCCCCTTTCTCAACAACCTTTTCGCTTATCGCCTTCTTCAATGCTGCATAAACCACAGCTGATGTTGGCTCAACAAGAAAGCCCATGCTCCACAGTTTCTTCAAACCTTCAGTAACTTCCTCATCTGTAACATGGTAGCATGTGCCTTTGGTTTCTCTTATAGCTAAAACCATTTCCCCTATTCTTGGAGGCTCAATTATTCTTAACCCGTCAGCAAGCTTTGACTTTTCAGCACCCATACCATAACCTAGCTCATAGCATAATCTAGCATATCCTGAAGCTTGAACAGCAATTAGTTTAGGTATATTGCTGATTTCACCCATTGATTTAAGCTCCATTATGCCCTTAAATACTCCAAGAAGAAGGCTACCGCTACTCGTAGGTACGATTATGGAATCTACCTTATCCAAACCTAATTGTTCATGTATTTCATAAGCTAAAGTCTTAACGCCCTCTATGAAGAACGGATTCCACCAATGCCCGACATATGCTCCCCTGCTGCGGTGCTCAAAATCAATAGCCGCTCTATTAACTTCCTCTCTTGAACCTTGAACTTCATGTAACCTAGCATTTAATGACTTAAGGAGGGCTTTTTTCCCCGAGGGAGCATCTGCAGGTATGAAAATGTTTGCTTCGATATTGTAAAGTAATGAGTACAGTGAGAAGGCTACACCCGCGTTTCCTGAAGAATCCTCAATAATTCTTTTAATCCTAAGCTCTTTTGCTTTCGCTATAGAAACCAATGCTCCCCGGTCTTTGAATGAACCTGATGGTAATAGGTAGTCTAGTTTAAAGAAGACACTTACTCCTCTAAATTTCTTGTTTATAATGGGTGTGAAACCTATTGGTGCAATGTTTAAGTACTTAAGCGATACTGGTAGTATGTTAATGTAACGTCTAATGTCCATGTACTCTTTAAGCAATAATTCGCTAAGCTCGTGCTTCTCTAAGCCTCTATATGTTATTGATAATGTTCCATTGTCTCTATCGTGTCTCCAAACCCATGTTTTTACCGGTAATTTTTCGCCGCAGCGTAAACATTTTATATCGTATCTAACCATTCTTTCTAAGCCTCATTCCACCATTAAGTTTTCGGGGTACACTAATTAAACCTAGTGATATCGGGTTTCCTTAGAAGACGCTGTTGGTGTAGGAAGAATGGTTTTGGAGGAAAAGAAGGTTTTCATGCATAAAGGTATGAAAATAGTTGGAATATTTACTAAACCTGAAGAGCTGCCTCCGTGGCCTACAGTTATAATGTTGCATGCGTATTCGAGCAATAAGAACGATAATGGGAAAATATTTCCGCCTCTAGCTAAAGCGCTTGCTAAGAAAGGGTATGCTTCATTTAGATTCGATTTTAGATATTCTAAACCTCCATGGAATGCCCCCAATGAAAGTGATGGGTATTTAAGCGATATGAGAATTTCCGAGTGGATAGATGATGCCCTCTTTATCGCTGAACAATTCGCTTCAAAAGATTACATAGACTACACTAGGTTGGGCTTTATTGGTATAAGTTTAGGGGGATTTGTAGGGATATATGCTGCGGCGCTATCGGAAGCCATATCCTATGTTGTTGCCGCTTCAGCACCTATAGAACCGTATACACCGTTCATAAGACTAGGGTTTAGGGAAGAAAATGACGGCTCCATGGTTCTTAAAGATTTAGGGCTTAGGCTTAGTAGGGAAGCTGTTGTGGAACTAAAGAGCTACTCCATATTCAATGTTATTAGGAAGCTTAGGGACAAGAAAGTGTTCTTAGTATATGGTGAAAGAGACACTATAACCCCTCCTGAAGGCGGAATTAAAATGTGTCTTGTTTTAGGGGAAAATTGTGAATTGAAAATAATCGACGATGCGAACCATAGATTTGCTACTTTAGAGCATGTCTTAGTGAACACTATTGTTCAGTGGATTTATGAGAATATTTAGTGCCACTTGCCTTTAAAGTTGGAAAAGCGTATTAGCATTCTTTTCTTTTACAGAGAAACTGTGGTAGTCATGTATCGTAGAACTGCCTATGCTTTACTATTACTATTGCTAATAGCTACAATAAACACTGCTACCTTAAATACGGTAAATGCTCATAGCGAAACAGAACATTTTAAGAGAACAGTTAGCATTCTCGTTCCAGCAGTTACTCAAACGGAGGAGGGACTTGTAGGTGTTGTTTCAAACTTAACAGTTACCGTAGAGTACCCTGGAAGCGGTAGTGTTTACGTTTCAACAATGCCTTTAACACAAATAGATATGCAAGCATCAGCTAGAACAGCAGCTATTGTTGCATCAACACTTTTAGGATATAATCCATTAAGCTTAGACTTCTACGTTTCAATGGAAAGCCCAGCAATAACCATTGGCGGACCAAGTGCTGGAGCAGCAATGACCGCAGCAATGATAGCTGCTTTAGGCGGGTTCCAAATAAACCATAGCGTTATGCTTACCGGCATGATAAACCCTGATGGAACCATAGGGCCTGTTGGAGGGATAAAGGAGAAGCTTGAAGCATCAGCTAAGGTAGGTGCTAAAGTGTTCCTTGTTCCCGTAGGTCAAACGATTGTTTATGAGCAGAAAATTGAGTATAGAAAAATAGGTCCATTCGTGTTTCAAACGGTAAAGAAGGTACCAGTAGACGTTGTTAAGTATGGTAAGAAGCTTGGAGTAAAAGTTGTAGAAGTAAGCAATATTATTGATGTAGTTAAGTATGTTTTAGGAGTAAACATTCAATATATGAACCTATCAGCTGAAGAACCCATTCTTAGTGATGCTGTAAAGCAAGCGCTTAAAAAACAAATAAGCCATTTTAAAAACGAATTCGAGAAAATTAAGGAAACATTATCAAATATTCCAGGAGATCTAGTAGACATAGTTAATGAAGCAGAAAAACTAATGAGCGAAGCAGAAAAACTCGAAGAACAAGGGCTAACATATTCTGCTGCAAGTAAAGCTTTCCAAGCAGTATACACTATTGACTATGCTAAGCTAATACTTAACTATAGAAATAATGGTGATGCAGCATTAGAGGAAGCTTATAGAGAAGCTAACTCAACACTGGAAACCGTAAAAACGGCTCTTCAAAAGGTTAAACCTGAAAAATTAAGTGACATCGGCGTTCTAATGGCTTCACACTATAGGCTACTTTTGGCTCAAAAATTCCTTAGGAAAGCTGGCGAACTTTACTCTCAAGGTAATGTCGAGGACGCGCTATTCAGCATTGTTTATGCTAAATGGAGAGCCATTACTGCTAAGCTTTGGATAAATGCTTTAGGTCTAGGTGAAGCGCGATTACCTTCCGAAGAAGCTATTGAGAAATATTCTCAAACAATAGTTTATGAAGCTTCAAGCGTTGTTGCCTATGCTACATCGCTTCTAGAGGATATTGGTATTTCGTCAGATCCTATTCTAAACTCTGCACTAGAAGATTTAGCTGACTCGAGAGACGCTATAGAGAAAGGAGACATGTATGGAGGTTTAGGATTAGCTCTTTCATCGATCGCTGAAGCTACTACTGCTATTCATAAGTACTTTACAGTTAATGTTGAGAAGCAGAGAGAGGCTATAGAAAAGGTTGCTAGAGGATATGTTGCGAAAGCTAGAGAATTATGTGTAGAACCAATATTAGCGCTAGGATATTATGAGTTCGCTAAACAACAAAAGAACATTTTGAACGAGATTTACTTCTATGAACTTTCATCAATGCATGCTAAAGCGTTAATAGACATTTATGTGATAGGGTTCGCTACGTCTGAGGGGAAAATTACGGTTACTAAGACCACTACTACCGAGAAACCTGAAACTACAGTAACTCCTACGAAAACTAGCACTACTACAATGCAAACAACGACGCAAACTATTGAAAAACAAGCTCAACTGACAACCGAGCTTAAATATGTTGTTGAAAGAGCTCTTTCAATGCTGTTAGCGTTCTTAGGGGGGCTACTGTTAGGTTACGCTGTTAGAGGAAGAAGCTCAGCTACCCCAGGGTAATTTTTACCTCATTTAGAACATTCGGTTGGCATGGCTTTCTTCATCGCTTATAGAAGAAATTTTGGTTTAAAGAAAAACTAAGTTTAACTCAGGGGGAATTGTTTAGTGTTTACTTAAGTGCACCTAGTTTTCCTTCCTTTCTTAGTCTATAGACTCTCCATGTTGGCGTTACGTGTCTTGGATGGCTTGCTTTGGCTGTGTCTATTCTGCCTTTAGCGGTGTTCTTTGGCCATGTCTTCGGTTCCTTCGGGTTCTTATAGGCTATTTCGGCTATTTCTTTCATTCTAGCAGCATACCTCTCAAGATTCTCCTTGGTTTCTGTGTCTGTGAACTCTATCATTAGGGCTTCATGTACTATTAACGGGAAGTATATTGTTGGCGCATAGAATCCGGCATCTAATAATCCTTTAGCCACATCCTCTGCTGTAACATCTACTTCGTGCGCCATGGGCTCTGCGCTGAATACTACCTCATGCTTTCTGAATCTCTCTGGACCATATGGTAGATCGTATCCTCTTGTTCCCTTAAGTAGTTTCGTGAAGTAGTTCGTGTTAATAACTGCTTGCTCCGTTACCTCCTTTATACCCTGTGGTCCTAGTCCTAGGATGTATGTAAAGCCCCATAGTAGAGGTACTACGTTCCCGAAGAACGCCTTAAGCATTCCTATGGAGTATGGTCCTGGCCACTTAAGGTAGTATCTGTCTTCTTTCTCATCGTACATAACTATAGGTCCTGGAAGTAAGTCACTTAATTTAATATTTCTTTCAGGATCAACTATTCTATCTTTTACACATACTGGCCCTGCTCCAGGGCCTCCGCCGCCGTGTGGTGATCCGAACGTCTTATGTATGTTTATGTGGGCTATGTCGAAGCCCATGTCTCCTGGTCTAGCGTAGCCCATGATTCCGTTTAGGTTTGCTCCGTCGTAGTAGAGTAGTCCATCTACTTTGTGTATTTCTTCAGCTATTTCGAGAATATGTTCTTCAAATAGTCCTAGAGTGCTTGGGTTCGTTAACATAAGTCCTGCTGTATGTTCTGAAACTGCTGCTCTAAGGGCGTCCATGTCTACGTTGCCGTCGGGTGCTGACTTTATTTCTACAACTTTGAATCCAGCCATCGCTGCACTTGCTGGGTTAGTGCCGTGTGCTGAGTCTGGAATTATGATTTCTGTTTTCTTATCTAGTTGTCCTTTCACTTCATGGTACTTTCTAATGGTAAGCGTTCCTGTTAGCTCACCATGAGCTCCTGCTGCTGGATGTAGTGTACATACATCACAGCCGACTATGTTTGCAAGCCATTTCTGCAGCATGTAGAGTGCTTCTAGAAGACCCTGGACTGTTCTTTCGTCCTGAAGTGGGTGTAGCCACATTACTCTAGGGTCATTTGCTATTTCAAAAGCTATTTTCGGATTATACTTCATAGTGCATGAGCCTAAAGGTACAGGACCGTTATCTATGCCGTAAGCCATTTGTGATAGGTCTACGAAGTGCCTTACAACCTCTACTTCCGAAAGCTCGGGAAGTTCTGGTGGTGAGGTTCTAGCTACTTTCTCTGGAACCTTAAGTTCTCCAACTTCTTTCTTAATGTCCTCCTCTACTTCGGGAACTAAGAATCCTATTCTTCCGGGTGCTCCTAACTCATATATTATGGGTTCTTCCCACTTTGCCTGACGGAAGACCATTTCCCACACCCCACCTCCTACTTACCTAAAATTTCCTTTATTGATGAAACAAGCAAGTCAATATCACCTTTATCATGCATTTCTGTTACACAGAATAGCGCTGTTTCACCAAGCTCTGGGAACCATTTGCCAACATATAGTCCGCCATGAATATCTCTCTTTAGCAGTTCATCATGGATTTTCTCGTACTTTACTCCTGCACCGTCGAAGTTTACTGTGAATTCCTTGAAGAACTCGCTCTTAAATACCGGTGCCTTTACACCCTCTATTTCGTTTAACTTCTTAGCTGCATAATGTGAACGATACATTATCAACTCTCCTAGTTTCTTGAATCCATGCTTACCTAGTAGAGCCATGTACACTGCTGCTCCCAATGCACATAGCATTTCGTTAGTACAGATGTTTGATGTTGCTCTTTCTCTTCTTATGTGCTGCTCTCTTGTTTGAAGTATCATTGCGAAACCTAATTCCTTACCGTCTTCTGTTGTTGTTAGACCCATTATTCTACCTGGCATTTGCCTAACTATTCTCATATTCCATTTAGCGGCGAAAATGCCTAGATATGGTCCTCCGAAATTCATACCTAAACCTAATGGTTGGCCTTCTCCTACAGCGATGTCTGCTCCTAGCTTACCTGGTGCTTCAAGAACACCTAAGCTTATTGGGTCAACACCGATTATGAATAGTGCTCCGTAGTCGTGTGCTATTTCACCTATTGCTCTAGCATTCTCCTCTATGAACCCGAGGAATGATGGATTCTCAATGTATACTGCAGCTACATCCTTAGGGCTCAATTTCTCCTTTAGATCTTCTAGATCCATTAGCCCTGTTTCCTTATCATACTTTACCTTCTCTATTTTGAGACCTTTAGGTTCAGTATATGCCTTAATTACTGGCTCATGATATGGGTTCATTGTTGAAGGCACTAGAACCCTAGTCTTACCTTTCTTTTGAATACGCATCGCCATGAGGAATGATTCTGCAGCTGCCGAAGCCCAGTCGTACATCGATGAGTTAACTATTTCCATTTCTAGAAGGTCAGCCATCATGCTCTGATATTCGAAGAGTGCTTGCATAAGTCCCTGGGAAATTTCTGGCTGATATGGTGTATATGCTGTGTAGAACTCAGCACGTGACGTAATGTACCTTACAACTGCTGGGACATAGTGTGGCCATGAACCTCCTCCTAGGAATACTGGTGGGTTCATGAATACCTTGTTTTTGCTGAAGAGTTTTTCAACGAACTTCCTAATTTCTATTTCAGACAATGGCTTTCCAAGACCTATTTCGAGCTTGTTCCAGTCACCCTTAAATCTTGCACCTTCAGGAATATCCTTGAAAAGTTCTTCAACGCTGCTAACACCAATAGTCTTCAGCATTTCCTTTTTAATGTTTTCCGGAGAATTTGGCAGCCAAGGATACACTACCAAAATATAACCCCAACTAAATATCTCTCAAACTAGTCTCTTAAAACGATTTCCATAATGAAACTAATAAGGAAATACAAAAGTGTAGCTATTTATTGTGTTTTCTGTAGTCAAATATTTTGTTCCACAATAATGCTATTATAGATTTATTTAAATTTGAGAAAAACCCTTATTATGTTACTGGTTGAGGCGGGTTTCTATGGCTATAAAAACGCATCTTTGGGAATTCCATGTGAAAGAACTTGGCGCCACCCTGGGTGAGTTCGGCGGTTGGGAAGTACCAATGCTATACACTAGTTCGATGGAGGAACACAATATCGTAAGGACTTCTGTTGGAATATTTGACGTATCACACATGGGTAGAATAAAGCTAACAGGCCCCGATGTGGTACCATTATTCCAAAAGATATATACTAAGGACATATCGAAGACGAAGGAATATTGGATGTCAGGGCCAACAATGGCTCTTAACGAATACGCTAGAGTAAAGGATGACGAAATGCCATATAAGGTTTCGGATGAAGAATGGTATGTGGTAGCAAACGCACCCTATAGGGAAAAGATGCTAAAACACTTTGATGAAACAATTAAGAAATATGGATTTAAAGTAAAGGTTGAAGACATAACCTTTAAGACAGCAATGATAGCTGTACAGGGACCAAAGGTTGAAGAGGTATTCGAGAAAATAGGTGCGGGATGGGCAAATGACCTTCACACATTAGAGTTCAGAGTGAATGAGGAAATAGCTGGGCAGAAAGTGTTTCTCATAAGCAGAAGCGGATGGACAGGCGAAGACGGATTCGAAATATGGGCTGAACCTAAAGCTATGGTTGAAATATACCGTGCACTACTGAAAGCTGGTGCTAAACCCGTTGGAATAATAAGCAGAGATACTTTAAGAATCGAAATGGGCTATGTTCTAGGAGGACACGAGTACGAAGAGGATCCAACAAAGTTCCCGCCAGCGCTATGTATAAGATACGGCTTAGGAGCAATCACATGGAGTAAGAGAGGATTCATAGGTGAAGAAGCCCTTAGAGCATGCAGACGGGAAGGATGTAGATGGATTAGAGTAGGCATTAGAATGACTAAGAAGCATGCAAGAGCAATACTTAGACAGGGATATCCTGTCTATGTAGAAGATCAGGTTGTAGGATGGATTACAAGCGGAACATACTCACCATATCTGAAGAGAGCAGTTGGGCAAGCATACATAGACTCTAGATATGCAATATTCGGAGAATACGTTGAAGTAGAGATTAGAGGAAAGAGGTACAAAGGAAAAATCTTCGACTTCCCACTAGTACCAGGCAGGCCTGTAGTTAAATAGTTTTAAGTTAAAAAGGTTTTTTTGAATCCTACTCTATAACAGTATATGTCCCCCATGGGGGTTAAACCATGAGCACAATAGAATTCGAAGCTAAAGGTAAAAAATACCTAGTAAGAACAGATGTTAAATACACTAAAACAGATGAGTGGGCTAAGAAGGAAAATGGCAAAGTAAGAGAAGGAATAACGGACTACGCGCAGAAGGAGCTAAAAGACATCGTAGGAATCGAGCTTCCAGAGGTTGGTCAGGAAGTTAAGAAGGGAGAGGCCATAGGAACTCTTGAATCCGTCAAGTCAACAGCTGACTTATATGCAGCAGTTTCCGGAAAGGTAGTAGAGGTTAATGAGAGGCTTCTTGATGAACCAGAGCTTCTAAACAAGGACCCATACGGTGAAGGATGGATAGTTGTTATTGAAATGAGTGATCCTAAAGAATTCGACGAACTACTAACACCTGAACAGTACATTGAAAAGTGTAAGAAAGAAGCTCACTAAAAACCAAGTTTACTCTTATTTTATTTTTAAACAACCTTTATCATTACTGCATCATGATAGTCAACTATTACCTTAATGTAGCTTCTAAGCATATTATCTACTTCTTCATCGCCTGTGTCAACTCTTAAAACGTCAAGGTTTCTAATTTTTCTCCACGTAGCAATGACTACTATGTTCTTTTTCCCGCCAACTTTCCTTATTACATTAGGTGATATTTGCTGATTTCCTCTCCCGAAAATGAATCCTTGCCCTCCAATAGGTGTTACTATTATTTTGGCTTTAGGGTATTTTTCTAGGAGCTCAAGTAATCTTTTTTCGTCAAGATCCTTGCCTACAAGTTTACCGTTGTAAACAGCATCTACGCCTAGAAGTGTCTTTTCTACACCTAGCCTATCAGCTATAGCCTTGACTGTTGTTCCAGCACCTAAAATGTATAATGTGTCTGGCTCCATTTCTTCAACTATTCTTTCAGCAATAGCTCTCTTATTATCCTCCTCATCTGCTATATCGGTGCTTGGTTGCTTAGATGATTGAACAAGCCCTGCGACAATAGGTACTTTAAGGTAACCATAAAGTCTAGCTTTTAAAACGTTCTTACGGTACGCTTCTTCGTCTATATCTAAAACCTCTTCTTCAACGATTCTTGTTTCACCATTAGCGAACGCTTTAACTATCTCGGCAGCAGCCTTAGGGTTGACTGCGAAAACAGCGCTAAACATTTTCACACCAGAGGGTATTCCTAACACAGGTATTTTCATGTCGATAGCGTCTGCTACGTCTCTTGCCGTACCGTCTCCTCCAACAAATACTAGTAGATCTATTTTCTCATCAACCATTTGCTTAGCTATTCTTTTAGTGTCTTCAGCTGTTGTTCTTTCAGAATAGAGTTCTCCAACAACTTTAGCTATTTTATTTCTATGCTTCGATTTCTTAGCTACATCTTCGCCCATAACCTTAGGTGCAACGTAGAGTTCGAAATCTTCAAGATCTAGACTATTAAGGAATTCTAGGGCTCTTCCGGGGGTTACAGGTTTAGCGCCTTTCTTTAACGCTATGTAGTATGCTTCACCATCTGTTCCCTTAAGACCTACCCTACCACCCATTCCGGCGATAGGGTTAATTATTAGTCCCAGCTTTAGTTTTTCCAATTTCTTTCCCAGCTTTTACGCTATAGTCCTTAGTATAATATAAGCATACCTTATATGCGGTGGTTAGCAAACCAATTAAATAAAGCGGTAGAAATGATTGTTAAAAGGAAATTTGGGAAATATATTATCGTAGCTTTACCTGTGAGGACTAGTTATTGGAAGCCTGGGGAATCTTTTCTATCGAAGATTTGTAGGAAGCTTAAAGGTAAGGTTTCTCATGGAGATATCATTGTGTTTTCTGAAAAAGCTCTCTCAGTAGCATTAAACAACATTTATGATGAAGGCGCCATTAAACCTAGACTTATTCATAAGGTAATGGCTTTCCTAATAATGAATGTTCTTTGGGGTTTCGTTCTAGGGAAAATAGCTAAGCTAAAACGTGAAACTATAGAGTGGATAAGAGAAATCCCAATAAATGAGGTTTCTGCACATAAAGCTCTTTCACTCAAAATCGGAGGCTTGCTTCAAGCCCTTAAACCTTCATCAGAAGCTGGAATAGATACGTCAAACATCCCATACACTTATGTTTCGTTGCCTCTAACGAAATGTTCTATTGTTGAAGAGCTTAGAAGAGCTTTAGAAAAGTGCTTGGAAAAGAAGGTTTCAGTATTGATTGTGGATAGTGATAGAGTCTACGTTCATAGAAGGCTTAATTTAGCTCTTGCTTCAAGAGAAACATGTCTTAAACATCTTAGAAACTACGGTGTACTATCGTATATTTTAGGTAGAACCTTTAGGAATACGTTTTATCCTAGGGCAACCCCTGTAATGTATTCAGGAATAAAAATAGATTTAAGATTACTTCTTGAAGTAGCTGAAGTAGCTGATAGAGCAAGAGGTGTTGGAGCTGGAAGAACAGTTTTTGAAATGGCACATAGATTCGGAGTAAGCATAGGTGAAGTTACATGGGAAATGCTATCCTCAATACCTCACTACCCTATTGTGATAGTCAAATTTATTCGGAAAGAACCTCATAGAAGAAATAATGCAGTAAAGTCTAGGTGCTGAGGTAATGGTTCAAGCGAAATTTAGGGTAGGTGTTGAAGATTTAAGCTTTGATGCTGCACACTATACTAAAGGTGTTGGAGGAAAATGTATGAACATTCATGGACATACCTTTAGGGTAAATGTTGAAGTTGAAGGAGAAGTGGATCCGGAAACGGGTTTTGTAATAGACTTTAGCGTTCTTAAGAAAATCGTAAAAGAAGTTATTGAAGAATACGATCATAAAGTAATTGTTCCTAAGAAGGACGTTAACGAAACATTTCTTAAGGGAAAATTTAAAGGTGAAATTAAAGTATTAGACTATCCCGAAGCATCTACTGAGTACATAGCCTTAGATATTGCCCGTAAAATACATGAGAAACTAAACATGCCTGTGAAGGTAAAGTTGTTTGAAGGGCTAAGAAACTACGTGATTGTTGAAATTAGAAAATAGTGGAGTTGTATTTGTAATGAGAGACTTGCAAAACGAAAAGCCTGTATATCCAATATACATAAGCAGGGTTGGTGTGAAAAACATTAAGAGAAGAATAATTCTCGAAGGACCTAAAGGAAGATTGCATTTCGACGCAATACTTGACGTTTACGTAGATCTTCCTGCTGAGAGAAGAGGAGTTCACATGTCAAGAAATATTGAAGCATTTATTGAAGCAATAGATGCTGTTAGGCTTAAACCTTTACCTACGATTGAGAAAATTCTCGATACAATATGTGATATTCTCCTTAAGAAACACGAATATGCCACGAGAGCTGAGGTAACAGCTAAAACAACATATTTCTATACTGAAACATTCCTTGGAATACCCGCCGAAGAAGCCGCTGACGTAGAAATAAAAGTTGCAAAAACTAGAGAAGGCAATGTAACATACACTGTTAAAGTTGGTCTCACGGGCATGACCGTTTGTCCATGTGCTCAAGAAACATATAGATCCATGGAGAAAACAAAGCTTCCACACACCCCTTCACATACTCAAAGAGCCAAACTTTACTTATCAATAAAGACTAAAGGAGTCTTTGTTAGAATGGAGAAGCTCATAGAGGCAGGTAAAGCTGCTTTCTCCGCACCAACGCTTAGCCTGCTAAAGAGAGTAGATGAGTATAGGCTTGTAAAATATGCTTTCGAAAACCCACGATTCGTTGAAGATGTTGCTAGAGCAGCTCTCTGCAATCTGTACAGGATCGTTAACGGTAAAGTTCCTGAGGATTCGGAAATAGAGGTTGAAGTTGTAAGCTATGAAAGTATTCATCCCTATGACGCATATGCTTATGCAAGGTTTACTCTCAAAGACTTGAGAAGGGAAATAGAGGAGGCTAAGAAGGTTTCAGTAGAACTTACATGTGAAGAATAGTAGCTTTCGCACCGTAATTCCTAACTTCAGTTATGTACCCTGAAAAATCAAAGTCTATATACTTCATGGTTTCTAAAAATATTTTCATGGCTCTCTTATAACCCTTAACTAGGCAATAAGCTGTCGGCCCCCAACTGCTTTGACCATAGCCTTCACATCCCAGCTTATTAAAAGCATCTATAACTGACTCGGTTTCTTCGCAACAAAACACTCCTCCCTGATATTTTGAGAAGTATCTTCCGACAATTAGCTGAAGCTTTGTTAGTGCCCTACCAAACACTGTGATGTCTTTTTCTAGAACTGAAGGTATTATTTTCTCTAAAACAATTTCGTAAAGCTCACGTTGCAAATCCTTAGGAGGTACTGGTGGTTCGCTAAGAATGGGTTCTTCTTCTCTTTCCGAAAGCCCACGTTTCCTACTCGGAGTTATAACCACAAATTTCCAACTCTTCGGAACACTTGCTCTAAAAACTACAGCCGGAATATCGTTTGAAGTAGTAGGTTTCTTCAGCGGCCCTATTGCAGGCTTTCTCCTTCCCGAATCAACAATGAAACCTCCCCTTTCGAACGTAGCTACACCAATACCTGAAACATCTCCTCTTCCTAGGATAGCTGCTAAATCCCGTATCTTAACGTTTAACCTTAGCAATTTTTTAAAGGCCAATGCTACAGCAAGGAGTGTCTGTGTTGTTGATCCGAGACCTACATGCCTAGGTAAGGTTTTTTCGAAAGCAATAAGATAGCCTTTAACACCTAGTTTTTCAGCAACTCTTTCAACTAAGTTTGCATAGTACTCGTACTCTATGGGTGATTTGATAGTTTTCCCTTCTTGAAGCGAAGCTTTAAGAATAAGTTCTGGCTGCTTTATTGCCACACCTAAGCTTCCATAAACTCTGTTCTCGCTTACGAAATTATAAAATCCTAAATGTAGTCTAGCTGATGTTGTAACGGTTACGAACGCTTTGTTCATAGCGTTTAACCCTACAGTTTAGAAAGGTAATTTTCTTTTTCGGAAAAGTGTTTTCTCCTGAATATAGTTTTTACCTATTATGAGAGCTTCTTCTGCTTTAGAAAGCTCTATTCCAAGGTAAAATGCGTGTGAGAGCGTTGAAACAAGGTTTCTCCTTAAAATTTCGTCTCTAATTTCCCTAGCCGTTTTACCCTTGATCAAAATCTTACCTTTCCTTCCAATGTAGAGGGCCTCTATGACTTCTTCATCGTAATTTACCCTAATTTTGAATACTCCTAAAGGATCTAGCTCATACTCTTTCTCGCTTCTCTGTGCTACTACAACCTCTGCTCCTTCAGCATCTAGGGGTGTTTCGATCCTCCTTTTATCCTTAAGTATTAATAGGTCTATACCTAAGTCCTTTGGAGGAGAGTTTTTAATCCAAGCTAAAGAAGCCATACGTGCTGCAACCGCTGCTTCATGTGTTGATCCCTGTGCTTTACAGCTTTTCTCAACAACAAGCACTAAGCTAACACCTATTTCGGCAGCCAACATTACAAGTAAAGCATTTGAGCCTACGGTATCCGCATCTAGAAGTTCTACGACATTACCTATTCCCATGAGCATAGGTATTTTAGGGTATTTCTTCTTGAAAATATAGTATGCTAGGAGGGATTGAAATGAGCTTTTAGAGTTTATGGGGTCAAGTATTGGGTCTGCAATTATTTTCTCCACATTATGTTGTAAAGCCTCACCTACATTCTTTTCTAGAAGTTTAAATTTCTCCTCAGCAGTTTTAGGCTGTACTGAAAGTTTAGAATCGTAAGCTATAACTACAACAGGAATTTCGGTAACGTATTTAGCCACCTTCTCAATATTGCTTGCCTCAAGGCTCATAACCATGTCTGCTCCGGCTTCGACAGCAGCTATTATTTCGCTAGGAATTATTGAGTCAACAGCTATAGGTACTGATAATTCCTT
>JAGGUY010000001.1 GCA_021158265.1 Thermoprotei archaeon | reverse complement strand
ACACTAAATAATATTATAAGCTATTTTGGAACAGCTTACATATTTTTTGCATTAGGTTTAATTTTCGGAAGCATATCAACAGCTATTTGGATTATTACACGTAGAAAACATGGTGATCAAAAAATGTTACATTATAGTATTAAAGGCGATAAGCACTTAGCATTAGTTAAGGCACTTCTCCTTCTTTCATTAGCTATGTTTACGATATATGTTATACTGATTCTAAAAATTATTTAGTATGATAGGGTTTAAACTAAGCCTCCCATTGTAAGTAGGAGAACTGCTGCTTTAGCGAACATATTGTTTTCTGCTTGCTCATATATTACAGACCTTGGCGAATCCATTACTTCGTCGTCTGCTTCATAGCCTCTAAGTACAGGGAGAACATGCGTTATTATTCCATGCTTATCCATTAAGTCTAGGTCTTCCATTTTAAGTCTCCAATCACGGTATTTCTGGTATATTCTGAGTTCTTCTTCGCCGAATTTTGAAGCACCAAGTTCAGCCAATTTTCTTGAACACCAGCTTCTTGGAAATACTGCATGCGCTCCTTCAAGTGCTCGTCTATAATCGTTAACGAACTCTATTGAGCCCCCGGATTCCTTAGTGTTCTGCTTGGCCCACTCAACATATTTTTCAGGAAGTTCAAATCCTGGTGGATGAGCTACAACAACATCCATACCGAACCTTGTAGCTATAAGCATGTCTGCGTGTATGCTACTATAACCCCTAATTACTGGAGCGTAACCCCACATAATAACAAACTTTTTACCTCTAACGTTACCCAATTTCTCCTCCATTGTCATAATGTCTCCTAGAGCTTGTGTTGGATGTTCTTGATCATCAGCCATGTTTATTACCGGGACATTAGCGTGTTTTGCAAATTCTCTAATCACCTTATGTCCTTCACCATACTTGTAATCGATTGCCTTATCTAGAATTCTTATTCCAACAGCGTCACCGAATATTTCATACATTTTAGCAATGTCTTTAAGCGCCTCTCCTTCACCCATCCTAGTCATTCTGGCTTCAACATATTGAGCATGCCCGCCTAGTAACTCCATTGCCGTTTCGAAGGCTGACCTCGTTCTTGTCGATGGGGCATAAAATAGCATTATGAACACTTTCTTCTTAAGATAATCAGGCATCCTCGATGGTCCCAAATAGTAATACATTCTCTTAAGCTCCCTAGCAACTTCTAATGTGGCTCTCAACTCTTCTACGGTCCATTCCTGAGTTGTTATAAGATCTTTACCGACAAGATTTGTTATAACAGATCTTAGAAAAACCATACTTTTTGTCACCAAAATATAATGTTGTTCCCTTAGAATTAAAGTATTAATCAATAAATTAGTGTGTTTGTTCCTAATTAATACTATAAGCTTTTTGAAATAGTTCTCTAAGATTTTATTGTGAAGCACAATAGTGATATTTTATATATTTACATTAAATCTCACAGCGAATCTTCCAAATTCTACCGTTTATGAATATTGGTAATTATGTGTTTGCAGAGGTTATGGAGAAGAACTGTGTAGTAAAAACGATGGTGAATACTGCTTACTTCCGCCTTTATTTACTTAGTTTTACCATAAAATTCCTTTAGGGTCTTTTCAAAATTCTCTAATGTTGGCTCTATTACGGGTGCATCGCCACTAACTTTCTTAACTATGTCTGGATCTTTTAAGCCATGACCTGTAATTAGAATAACAGCCGTGTCTCCTTTATCGATTACTCCATCTTCAAGAAGCTTCATGTATCCAGCAAGGCTTGCAACACCTGAAGGCTCAGCAAATATTCCTTCATATTTAGCTAGTAGCTTCATTGCTTCCAAAATTAGTTCGTCAGGAACCGCTTCAGCAACACCTTTGGTTTCATTTAATGCCTTAAGACCACCATCATGATCCCATGGATATGGGTCTTCAAGTCCTGTAGCTATTGTTTCAGGTTTATCCCACGGTTTAATTTTGAAGGGTTCTGCTTTCTCCTTCCATGCCCTTACAAATGGAGCATTGCCTGTAGACTGTATCGCTACTAAATGAGGTAAGTCATTGATGAACCCTAGTTCTTTAAAGTCTCTAAATCCTTTCCAAACACTTGTTAGTAAAGCAGCGGCTCCTACAGGGACAATTACCCAGTCTGGAGTATTCCATCCTAGTTGCTCAACTATTTCGTAAGATATTGCTTTAGGCCCCTCTATTTGGTATGGATTATAGGGTCCGAAGCTTGGGCTAGGATACCATCCATACTTCTCATAGGTCATTTTCATCATTTTAACGGTAGGATCCTCCTTACCCAGCCCCTTAACTCTGAAAACTTTTGCACCATAGAAGAGTAGTTGCGCTACTTTACCATAGCCTGCTTCTTCAATAACGAAAGCGTATGTTTCAAGACCTGCTTTAGCACTATATGCTGCTAAAGCTGCTGCTGCATTACCACTTGACGCAGTAACTGTGACTTTATAGCCGAACTCTAGAGCCATACTTACCGCTACGGTCATTCCCCTATCCTTAAAACTACCTGTCGGATTTCTTGTTTCATCTTTTAAGTAGAGATTCCTTACTCCGAATTTTTCTGCAAGTCTTTTAGCTTTGATTAAGGGTGTTCCTCCTTCACCTAAGGTTACAATGTGTTTATCATCGCTTACAGGCATTAGTTCACGATATCTCCACTGATAAAATGGTCTTTTCGCTAAAGCTTCCTTAGTCATAACATTCTTTATTTTTTCATAATCATAGAATATATCCAGTCTTCCTAAATCTCTGTTTTTACAAACGATTGGTTTTTCATTAAGATAGTATATATGTCCACATCTACTACATTTTAGATATTTAACATATGAAACCAATGCTTCTAACCTCAACTTGAATATAATGTTTTGGGACATAATTAGTTCTTATTGCAATATATTCCTTAGGATTTGCAACTAAAAATATCAACAATGTTACTTCATTATTTATGTTTTCTCTATTCATTTAAACATTGCCTACTATTTTCACACTGAAGCCTTCAAGTGAGGTTTTAATCGTTCAATTTCAAGGAGGTCGTTTATGTTGGTTTAAAATCTTTTTCTTAGATTGTTGGAAAGATTTTTATATACGCCTTAAAGATTTAGTGTATAGTTTAATTAATTACTTCTAGGTATGATTCTGGGTGGTTTCTCAGTGGCTTCGGAAGAAAAACCTCCAGCAGTGCTGATGAAAGGCATTGTTAAGCAATTCCCAGGGGTTCTGGCGTTAGACCATGTTGATTTTGAGGTTAAAGCCGGCGAAATACATGGTCTCCTCGGAGAAAATGGTGCTGGAAAAACAACGCTAATGAGTATTCTATATGGTGTATATAAGGCTGATGCAGGGGAAATTTACATTCACGGCAGGAAGGTTAACATTAGATCACCTAAGGACGCTATTAAACTAGGCATAGGTATGGTTCCTCAGCATTTCAAACTGGTAATGGCCCATACGGTTGTTGAGAATGTGATCTTGGGGTTGAAAGAGTTCGGAATGGTTTTGAGAATGAAGGAAGCCGAAAAGAAGATAGTTGAACTAGCAAGTACCTATGGTTTCAAAATTAATCCCAAAGCTAAGATATGGCAGTTATCTATGGGTGAAAGACAATATGTTGAGCTCTTGAAAGCGTTGATTAGGAAGGCAAACATCCTAATACTTGATGAGCCAACAACAGTTTTAACCCCTCAGGAAACAAGGGAGCTCTTCAGTACTTTAAAGAGGATGAGAGAGGAAGGTAAGTCGATAATTTTCATATCTCATAAGCTAGAGGAAGTAAAGGAGCTTTGTGATAGAGTAACTGTTCTTAGGAAGGGACGTGTCGTTGGAACTGTTGACCCTAAGAAAGTAAGTTTAGCTGACTTAGCAAAAATGATGGTTGGTAGAGAAGTCCTATTTAGGATAAAGAAGGAGCCTAGAAAAGTAGTTTCTGAAGAACCGATTCTAAAAGTAAAGGGACTTTACGCTTTAAGCGACAAAGGTGTTATGGCAGTTAAAAATGTATCACTAGAGGTTTATCCTGGCGAAATTCTCGGAATAGCAGGCATTGCTGGAAGCGGTCAAGAGGAACTAGCTGAGGTTATAACTGGAATGAGGAAAGCAGAAAAAGGTAAAGTAGTTATAGCGGGAGTTGATGTTACAAACACTTCACCTAAGAAAATTTTCGAACTTGGAGTAGCATATATCCCTGAAAGCAGAATATACGTTGGAACAGCACCTAATCTAACAATATGGGAAAACATGATAATGAGACATCATAGATACCCTCCGTTTGTTAAAAATAAAATAGTGCTTAATCTACCATACATTTTCGAATTCGCTAAGAAAAGAGCTAAAGAGCTAAACATGATGTATTCAAGCATTTTCGCACCAGCAAGAACATTGTCTGGCGGAAACCTTCAAAGACTTATTCTAGCAAGAGAGCTTGCTGAAACACCAGGAAGAAAAACGAGATTAATAGTTGCAGTATACCCGACAAGAGGGCTTGATGTTGGAGCTACCGAATACGTTAGAAAGGTTCTTATCGAGCAAAGAAATAGAGGCGTAGGAGTACTTCTAATATCTGAGGATCTTGAGGAAATTCTAATGCTAAGTGACAGAATAGCCGTTATTCATAATGGTGAAATAATGGGCGTGGTTAAGGCTGAAGAAGCAAACATTGAGGAAATAGGGTTAATGATGGGTGGTGCTTTGAGAAAAACAGTCTCAGAAAAGAAAGCGCAATGAATTTATAAGGTGAGATGTTATGGCTATTAAAATCCCCGGTACAAGATATGCTATTAAGGTTGAACGTAGACTTGAAATCCCCAGAGCAATACCTGCATTAGTATCTATAGTTTCCGCAATAGCAGGAATACTGCTTGGCGGAATAATCTTTCTCGCCGTAGGCATCAACCCTATGGAGGCCTACGCTAGAATAGGTAGGGTTGTTACAGATCCCGAAATGTTAGGTAATGCTATTGAAGTTTCAATACCGATAATGTTCACCTCATTAGCACTAATACTACCGTTTAGAATGGCATTCTACAACATTGGTGGCGAAGGACAATTCGAGATAGGAGCTGTTGTGGCTATGATTCCTGTGATATGGTATTGGGCGGGTTTTGAATTGCCTGGTCCTTTATATTTGCCGTTAATGGCGCTCCTAGCTTTTGTAGCAGCAGGGCTTTGGGCTATGGTTCCTGCGTTTCTAAGGGCTAGATGGAAGGTTAATGAGATACTGGTGACTTTAATGATGAACTTCATATCGCTACAAATAATATGGTATCTAGTTTCACCAGGCGGTCCATGGAATGAGGCGAATCCGGCATTTAGAGAGCGCTACTTAGCATACCTTAAGGAGCAGGGTGTAAGCATTATCCCAGGATTTAAGGGGACACCTGTCATTCCAGAAGTTGCAAGAATGCCTACATTGCCCGTAATAGGCATTAATGCCGGATTGATATTGGCAATAATTATAGCAATTATATTATGGTTCCTATCGACAAAGACCATTCTAGGATATGAAGTAAGGATTGTAGGTGAAAGTGAAAAAGCCGCACAATATGCTGGAATCAACTATTTAAAACTTGTACTCCTAGTAATGTTCATTAGCGGAGGAATAGCTGGACTAGGAGGCTTTGTAAACTTAACAGCCGATCTACTAAAATTATCGCCCGAAATAGCAACCCCAGGATACGGCTATACAGGGATAATTTCAGCATGGCTTTCAAGACTTAACCCTATAGCGGCACTGTTTGTCTCAGTATTCTTCGGAATACTAACGCAATCAGCATACGTTATGCAGCAGGAGCTAAGAATATCACATTACGTTTCAGTAGGTTTCGAAGGACTAATATTTATACTGTTAGTTATCGGTGATTTCTTCGTCCATTACAGAGTTAGAATAATTAAGAGGTGAAATATCTGTTGAATCTCGACCTAATAAATCTCTTCCTAATACAAGCATTAACAATAGGTACTGTTTATCTAATAGCCACTTTAGGTGAGGTCTTATCTGAAAGAGCAGGCGTTGTTAACTTAGGTTTAGAGGGACTTATGGAGATAGGAGCTACAGTAGCTATTATAGTTGCTCTAATTACAGAAAATGCCTGGCTAGGCATATTAGCAGCTTTCGTGGCTGCTGCAGCTTTAGCGACAGTGCATGCGTTCGCCACAGTATCTCTTAAGCTGAACCAGTTTGCAAGCGGATTAGCGATTTACATTTTTGGAGTAGGAATAGGGGTTACCTTCAGAGGATACGCAAGAGACGTTATTCTAGGGCCGCAAGCGCTCCTCAAAATACCTAAGATTAAGGCGGCGTTTACTTCAATAAAGATTCCAGGTTTAAGCAACATACCAGTAATAGGTAGCCTCTTCAGCTTAGATGTTATGGCATATTTCGGATTATTCCTAGGAATACTGCTATGGTTCATATTTTACAGAACAAGAACAGGTCTAAACATTAGATCTGTAGGTGAGAACCCAGCAGCAGCAGATGCTGCTGGAATAAACGTTTTCAGATTAAGATATATAACAACAATTATAGGCGGCGGTTTAGCAGGTGTTGCAGGAGGATATTTAATAATAAAGATAGCTACTCAAATAGCTGGTGAAACAGTAATTTTAGGTAGAGGATGGATAGCTATAGCACTAGTAATTTTCGCGTTCTGGGATCCTCTGAGAGCAATTATAGGAGCATACTTCTTCGGAGCACTTGAAGCATTATTTTACTGGTTGCAAGGATACTTTGGAGGAGCAACTGTGGTTATGCTTAAGGCTGTACCGCATATTTCAGCAATAATAATACTAACCATAATGTCTATTGAAGCTTTAAGGAAGAGAATAGGAGCACCAGAAGCTCTAGGTAAACCTTACTCAAGAGAGTAGAACATATATTTTTATATATTTGTTTTAAACTTAAAGTGGAGAAAGGACTATAAGATTAACGTGTTCACTAACATATTCATAATAAGACTTTTTAATCTCTGTAGCAAACCTTTTTACAAAGGTTTAATAAGAATGTAAGGCAAAATTATGGTGTAAAAGGGGGTTTCTCTGTATGGGTGAAGTTTCTAGGAGGGACTTCCTTAAAGGCCTAATTGGAGGACTTATTGTTGGAGCGGCACTCGGTTTTGGAGGAGGATACGTTTCAGCACCAGCAAAAGAGGTTACAAAAACAGTTACTGAAACGACAACAGTAACCGCCGGTGGAGCACCAACAACAGTAACAAAAACTGTCACAGCCACTCCCGCAGCTGGTAAGATAAAGGTTGGATTTATCTATGTTGGACCAATAGGCGACTACGGATGGACCTATGCTCACAATGCTGGTAGAGAATATGTTCAGAAGGTTTTCGGAGACAAAATAGAAACAGTATATGTTGAAAGCGTACCTGAAGCACAAGTTGGCTCTGCAATAGAGAACTTAATTGACCAAGGAGCTAAAGTAATATTTACAACAAGCTTCGGATACATGGACCCAACCCTTGAAGCAGCAAAGAAGCACCCAGACATATGGTTCTGGCACTGCTCCGGCTACAAACGATGGGAAAACATGGGAACATACTTCGCAGAACTTTACCAAACATATTACCTAAATGGTGTAGTAGCCGGGGCAATTTCAAAAACACTTAAGTTCGGATATGTTGCAGCATACCCCATACCTGAAGTAGTAAGACACATTAACAGCTGGGTTCTAGGCATTTGGGAGGGCCTATACCATAGATATAAGAGAGGAGAGCTATCAGCAGATGACCTAAAGAAAGTTGAAATACATGTTAAATGGCTCTACTCATGGTATGATCCGCCAGCAGCAGCTGACGCCGCTAGAACACTAGTAAACCAGTTCAACGCGGACGTACTCGCATTCACAGAAGACTCGCCAGCAGTACTTCAGGTCGCAGAAGAGTTTCAAGCACAAGGAAAGAAGGTATGGAGTTACAGCCACTACAGCAGCATGATAGATTATGGACCAAACGCCCACCTAATGGGCCAATTAGTAGATTGGGGTAAAATGTACGAGTACATATTAGCATACCACCTAGCAGGGATACCTAGAAGCATGGATCTATGGTGGCTAATGGGTGATGGAGCAGACACTATTGAAGGGTGGAGAAAAGGAATAGGTGCAGCATACTATTGGGCACCGGAATGGGGTGACATGAGAACAGAGCTTATGAAGAAAGGCGTACCGGAATGGGCAATAGACCTTATAGTATCTAAGACAGACCTTATAAAGCAGAAATACTGGGATCCATGGAACGGCAGCTTCTGGGCAGAAATGTTTCCAGACTGGGGAGGAATAATAGACCAAGAGGGCAATGTAAGGATTAAGCCTGGAGAAGTAGCGGACCACGATCTGCTATGGAGTATTGACTGGTTCGTATATGGTATAGTAGAGCCTGTACCTAAAGGCTAAAATGTTGACAAATATTTAACAAAACTTTTTTACTAACCCCTATATGCTCTGTAAAAACTTATAAACTACTTCTTAACAAATAGCCTTAGAGCACATAAGGGGAGGTAATAGTTTAAAAATGGTAATAACATCATGGGAATGGATCCTTATTCTAATATTTATAGGTTTACTAATACTTTGGGGTCCCCAGAAACTGCCTCAACTAGCTAGAGCAATAGGTGAAGCTAAGAGAGAGTTTGAAAAAGCTTCAAAGGGAATATTTGAGGAACCCCAAAGTAAGGCTGAGGAGAACGTCGATGAGAAAATAATTGAGCTAGCCAAGAGCTTAGGTATAGAAACAGAAGGTAAAACTAAAGAACAAATACTTCAGGAAATAATGGAGAAAACTAAGAGTAAAAAGTAGGTTTAGATAAGTCATAGTGTAAAATAACTTTTTTAATCTTCCAAAGAATACGCTAGTGATTCTCCATGGGTGAAAAGAGGGCTTCTTCTAATGAAAAACAGCCCGTTGAAAAACATTTGGAAGAACTTAGGCAAAGATTAAAGGTTATAGCTATAAGTGTCGGAGTAACCACACTTGCACTAATGATTATTCCTGGCGACTTAAGTTTCTTAGAAAACCCTTTCATGCTCTACAAACCCCTTGTAGCCGTACTTCTTGATTTCATAAGAGCTTATGCTTTACCGCAAGGTGTAGAGCTTATAGGAATGAAGTTTATGGCACCTATAGAACTGTATCTCATATCATCCTTTATTTTAGGAGTAATAATAAACATGCCCGTAATAGTTTATGAAGTTTATAAGTTTGTTGATCCCGCACTTTACCCCCATGAAAAACAAATGGCCTACCCCTACTTAATGGCTTTTGGAGCGCTTTTCACAGTAGGTTCACTCTTCGGATTATTTTTGCTAGTACCTTTCCTAATAAGAGCATCATTACCTTTCTATTCAATTGTTGGAGCACAACCTCTAATATATGTAAGTGATTTCTATGGGCTCGTTTTTGTAGTTACATTACTTACAGGCTTAGCTTTCACTTTCCCAGTAATCTTTGTTCTTCTTGTTAGACTAGGATTTATAGATACATCAATTATAACTAAGAATAGAGGAATTTTCTACGTAGCCCTATTCATACTTACAGCAATAATAACGCCTGACGGAGGACCTATAGCTGATTTCGTACTCTTCATACCAATGGTACTTCTAATGGAAGGTGCAGTAATAATTGCTAAAAAATATGAGAAAAGTCCTGATAGGATTAGAAGAAACATTTTCGCTAAAACAAGCTTAAGAAAATGCCCCTACTGCGGTTGCGAATTTACAGGTAATAGGGTATTCTGTCCATGCTGCGGTAGAGCATTAAAGTAAAGTTTAGATTACTGGCCAATTTATTTTTGGTTTTATTCCTGCTCTTCTAATAACGTTAAATCCTCTTTTCTCAGCTTCTTCGAGAATCTTTTCTTCATCTACGGTTAGTATTTTCCTATGTTCCATGACTACTTTTCCATCTATAATTACCGTGTCAACATCCTGTCCCTGGGCTGCATATACCAGGTGTGTTATAGGGTTAAACATTGGTATTAGGTGTGGTTTCCAGTAGTCTACGAGTATTATGTCTGCTTTTTTACCTACTTCTATTGATCCTATTTCTCTTTCTAAACCTAGAGCTTTAGCACCATTAACAGTAGCCATTTCTATTATTTTCTCCGCAGTAATAACTGCAGGATCCATGTTTATTAGTGATTGTCCAAGAGCTGCTATCTTCATTTCCTCAATCATATCGTAGTTGTCGTTACTTGGTCCTCCATCACAACCTAATCCAACATTAACTCCTGCTCTAAGCATTTTAGCTACAGGTGTTAGTCCAGATCCTAATTTCATGTTACATGATGGGTTATGTGCTACATGAGTTCCTGTTTTAGCTAGAATACCTATCTCCTCATCATTAACCCATACGACATGTGCTAGAACAACGTTTGACCCAACCATACCTATCCACTTAACGAACTCTACTGGTCTCATACCGAAGTTCTTTTTAAAGTACTCTACATCCTCTCTAACTTCAGCTAAATGCATTGTAATTCCTATTCCTAACTCCTTAGCTTTAGCAACAATTTCTCGATAAGTTTCTACGGAAACAGCACCCGGAGTTCTAGGTGCGAACCATACAAATATTCTTCCGTGTTTACCATGCCAGCGTTGGTACATGTAAAGAACTTCCTTCATACCTTCCTCTTTAGTCTCTACAAGACCAGAATGGATAATATTTTCCTCGGTAGCATATCCTGGAGTATCCATTACGTGCCTTCCGAGAACTCCTCTCATACCTATTTTCTCTAATGCTTCAGCTATTCCTTCAACACCGTATCTTCCTGATAAACCGACTTCGAGAAATGTTGTAGTTCCGGACTTTATCATTTCAATCATACATAGTAGAGCGCTTGTTTTCCCATCCTCTTTAGTGTAATTTCCCTGTAAAGGCCAAACGTAGTCTTTAAGCCATGGAATAAGTCTAACATACTGTGCCATACCCCTAATCATTGCCTGAGCCATGTGAACATGGAGATCTATAAGTCCAGGCATAACAATTTTTCTAGACGCGTCGATTACCTTTTCAGAGTGCTCTTTAAAGTCCTTATCTAACTCCTCCCTTTTACCAACAGCAATTATCTTTCCGTTCTCTATAGCTACTGCTCCGTCTCTAATTATTCTACGTTCACTATCAACGGTTATAATAAAACCTCCTCGAATGTAAATGTCCGCCATTGCATTTTCCACCTATATTTCTGATATGCTATTATGGGAAATAATTTTGCTGAATAACCATGTATTGTTCATTTTAAGAATGTTTGGAAGTTCATGTTTAAAGAGAATTTTTAAAAGATGAATATTTCAAATGCTTGTTCTTTCCAATAAGCTTTTAAATAAGCATTTATCTTAAGCAGTAAGCTAAACCATCGGTTTCATGAACTATAAAACTCAAATATGGGCAAGGTAAATTTAGTCTAAAAAGAACAGCAATTGATACTTCTTAACATAATCTGTCCTTCTAAGGTGCTACAGAAATGCACGTAACAAGATTTTACAGAGAAATTGTGAGAGCATTAATAGCAACTGCTTTGGGAAAGGATAAAGCAGACCTTGTCATTAAGGATGCTTCCTTAGTTAACGTTTACACAGGCGAAATTCTTGAAGGAATAGATGTTGCGGTTAAAGGTGAAAGAATAGCTTATGTAGGTTCTGATGCTTCACATACAATAGGATCTAACACTAAGGTTATTGATTGTAAGGGTAAAGTTTTAGTTCCAGGTTTTCTCGATGCCCACATTCATATCGAGAGTAGCATGCTTACCCCCCTACACTTTTCAGAGGCAGTTCTTCCGCACGGGACAACAGGAGTCTTCATAGACCCCCATGAAATAGCTAATGTCTTAGGAAAGAAAGGGATCGAATATTTTCTTAATGAAGCGAAAATGGCGCCCATAAGAATTTTCGTTGAAGTACCATCATGCGTTCCCGCAACACCTGAAGACACAACAGGAGGTGTTTTAGGAGCTAAAGAAGTAGCTGAGCTTCTAGAAAACCCCTTAACCATAGGTTTAGGGGAGGTAATGGATTTCCATGGCTTACTAAACTTAAGGGACGATATTCTCGAAAAGATCGCTTCAGCCCATAACGTAAACAAAGTAGTTGATGGTCACGCTCCAGCTCTTTCAGGAAAACATCTAGTAGCTTACGCTTCCGCAGGGATAACATCGGATCATGAAAGTGTTGAAGCATGGGAAATAGTTGAGAAAGCAAGATTAGGAATGCATGTAATGCTTAGGGAGGGAAGCGCATGGAGGGATCTAGATAAAACGATCAGAGCAATACTTGATTACGGCATAGACACACACATGCTAACGTTCGTAGCTGACGATAGAAACCCCTACGATATAATCCATGAGGGACATATGGACTACATTGTTAGAAAAGCGATAGAGCTAGGCTTAGATCCAGTAAAAGCCATCCAAATGGCGACAATAAATGTTGCACGTAGATTTAGAGTAGAGGATGATCTAGGAGGAATAGCCCCAGGAAAACTCGCAGACTTCATAATTCTAGGTAATCTCGAAAAAGTTTCTATTGAGAAAGTGTTTGTAGGAGGAAAACTCCTAGCGGAGAATGGAAAATCCCTATGGAAACCTCCTAAAGAGTATAAAATACCAAAGTACCTTTACGGTACAATAAATATTCGTAGAAAAATTCTACCTGAAGATTTTAAGCTAAAAGCCCCCATAAACAATGGAGTGGTTAAAGCAAGAGTTATTGGCATTGTTCCTAACAAAGCAATTACAAAACATTTAGTAATGGACGTTAAGGTGGTTAATGGGGAAGTTGTTGCAGATGCTGAGAGAGACGTTTTGAAAATAGCTATGGTTGAACGATACACTGGAGAAGGAAAAGTAGGTTTAGGGCTTGTCCATGGATTTGGTTTCAAATATGGGGCTCTAGCTTCATCAGTAGCTCATGATAGCCACAACATACTTGTTGTTGGAGTGAACGAAAACGACATGGCATACGCTGTAAACAAAATAGTTGAAACAGGTGGAGGAATAGTCTTTGTGGCAAACGGCTCAGTTAAAGCCTTAGTTAAGCTTCCGGTAGCCGGAATTTTAAGCGATAAACCGGCGGAAGCAGTTGCTGAAGAGCTTCATAGGCTCGTTGAGGAAACGAAAAAGGCAGGTTCTAAACTGAGCGAACCGCACATGACCCTTTCAATATTAGGGTTAATAGTTATTCCCGAACTAAGAGTTTTCGATAAAGGACTATTCGATGTTATGAAAAACAGTGTGGTAAATGTTTTTGTTGAACAATAGCTAATAAATGAAGTGTAGAGGTTTGTTTAACCATGAGTAAAAGTCTTGACCTAAAAATTATCAATGCGAAAATAGCGTTATTATCGGGTGTTGTTGAGGGGGAAATAGGTGTTAGGGAGGGAAAAATTGTCAGTATCTCTAAGGAAGTAAGTGAGCATTCCGAAATAACAATAGATGCTAAGGGTAAGCTTGTTCTTCCCGGGGCAATAGATGTTCATGCACACATTTATGATCCAAGGTTTAAGCATAGAGAAGATTTTTACCACGGAACTCTTGCAGCCGCTTTTGGAGGGGTAACTACAGTTATCGTCATGCCTTTAGACACCCATATAGACAATGTTGAAATCCTAAATCACTACATAGAAGTAGGCGAGAAAGAAGCTTTCACAGACTTTTCGATTCAGGGAGGCTTTATAAAATCTGAGAATATAAACAATGTACCTGAGCTTGTTAAAAGAGGTATAAGAGCTTATAAAATGTTTACATGCCGACCTTATATGGCGACCGATGATGTATTCATAAAAATGCTTAAGTTAACTAAAGAGCTTGATATTCTTGTGACAGTTCATGCAGAAGATGAAGCAGTACTTGAGGACGGAATTAGTGAAGCTATGAAAACGGGGCGTAAGGATCCCGTAATTCATCATCTCTCAAGATCACCTATAGCTGAAAAGGTTGCTATGGAAAAACTGCTTGGATACGTAGAATATACAGGCGGCAGGCTGCATTTATGCCATATAACGACAAGCTACGCTGTAGATGTTTTAAAATACGCTAAAACCCACGGACTAGATATTACTGGAGAAGTTTGCATACATCACTTACTCTTCACATATGATGACGTTAAAAAATGGGGGCCCTTACTTAAAATGAATCCTCCTCTTAGATCTATGGAGCATGTAGAGGCTCTGTGGAAAGGACTCTCAAACGGTCTAATAGATGTTGTTACAACAGACCATGCGCCTGGTAGTAGGGAGGAAAAAGATGTTGGATGGGAGGACATTTGGAAAGCTTGGGGAGGTGTTGCTGGAGTAGAAACATTATTACCGGTAGTTTTTACTTACGGATTTAAGAGGGGAATACTATCACTTAAAAGACTCATAGAAGTTCTCATGTATAATCCGGCAAAGATTTTTGGATTACCTATGAAAGGCAAAATAGCCGTAGGTGCGGATGCTGATATGCTAATAATAGATCCTGAGTTTAAAAAGAAAGTAAAAGCCGAAGATCTACATTATAAGAATCCGTGGACACCTTACGAGGGTATGGAACTCTACGGATGGCCTACTACAGTCATTATACGTGGAACTCCAGTAATTCTTGATAGAGAACTTCAGATAGAAAGAGGATATGGAAAATTCGTTAAAGCCATAACAGCTTATAATAAAACTATTTAATTTTCAAAGCAAGATTGCAAGAATAAGATTAATATTCTCCTAAAACATCTATCTATCTTCGGTGTATTTGTTTTATGTTTAGTATAGAGTTCAGCTTACCCACCAAGATAATATTTGAAAGAGGCTCTCTATCGAAAGTCCATGAGCATATTGATAATCTCGGAGCTAAAGCCATGGTTATAATGACTCGTGGAGGCTCAATGATAAAGTACGGATACTATAGTACTTTGCGTGTAAGCTTAGAAAAAGCAGGGCTTAAATACTGCATGTTCACAGACATCTCATCAAATCCTAGATCAGATGAAGTAGAAAGAGCCATTGCCTTCGCTGAGAAGAACGGTTGCGACCTTTTCATAGGGTTAGGTGGAGGTAGCGCAATTGATTCAGCAAAAGCTGTAGCAGCAACATTGGCTTCCGGAGGAAAACTTACTGATTACTTGAGAGGTAAGAAAGAGTTTTCAGAAGCTTACCCTATAGTTGCAATACCTACAACACACGGTACAGGGAGCGAAGTCAACAAGTACGCTGTAATAACAGATGTAGAAAGAAAAGCGAAAGTTTCTGTTGTCAGCAAACTCATTTATCCCAAAGTTGCCGTTCTAGATCCAGAAACAACACTTACACTACCACCAACACTCTCTGCTGCTACAGCTTTTGACGCTTTAGCTCATGCTCTCGAATCATATGTTAGCAGGAGAACGAATAGGTTAGCCAGAATGTTCGCAGCCGAAGCCATAAGGAACATTGTAGAAAACATTGAGGTAGTAGTTAAGAGAGGAATAAACATTCAAGCAAGAACGAGGCTCCTATGGGCGAGCATGATGGCAGGCTTAGCTATAGATCAGTCCAGAACAGCTCTTTGTCACGCTATGGAACATCCCATAAGCGCGCATTACGAGAAAGTACACCACGGTATGGGGTTAGCGGCGCTTTTACCAGCATGGCTTAAGTTCACGCTAGACGCAGCAATAGAAGATTTTGTAGAAATAGCCGAGGTGATGGGATTAAAAGTTACAACAATGCCTCAAAGATACATAGCAATGTCAGTATATGATTATATACTTAAGCTAAGAAACAGTATAGGTTTAAACGTTAGACTTAGCGATTTTGGTGTCTCAGAGAAGGACATCGGCAAGTTTGTAGATGACGTGCTTGACTACATGAGACCATTAGTCTATAATAATCCAAAGGTTCCGACAAGAGAGGAGATAAAGAAGCTATATCTAGAATCATTATGAAGATGGGTAATGTATGAAGAAGGAAAATTTCATAGTTGAAAATAAGAGTATAAAATGGTTAGCCATAGCTGGAAATATAATATCATTTTGTGAGGATCTTATGGAAATACATGGTTTAAACACTTTTTACATTAGTGAAAATTTTTACGAATACCATAGCTGGAATGGCGGACAAGTTACTGTCTACATACCTCAAGCTCTCAAAAATAGAAGACTCCCCCCACCTAAGGAGGGATTGAAAATATTGTTTTTCTCGAACGAACCACATCATGCAATATTATGGAGAAGCATGTATGAACGCGCTCTTGAAGTTTTCATGAACAATATTATACCGTTACTTAAGGATAAAGCTAGAGTAACTGACATGAAACACGTAGAGTATATGCTACTAATAATTCCTAAGAAAATAGGTGTTCTTCTTGAAGGAGAAATAGATAAGGTTAGAATTCCGTTCATAAAAGCGTATGTTATGGCGCATACTCATCCTTCACCCCATTGCTTCTTCTCACATAAGGACATAATCTCTTCGTTAGATATTTTCTCAAATCAGGGATTAATAAGCGCTGTAATAACTACAACGTGCTCAGCTATAATGTATAGGGTGGATGACTTCACTGTTGACGATTATGAACGCCTAATAATTATAAGCAATTTGATTAAGAAAGACAAGATTAAAGATGCACTCTTAGAATTCAATAAGCTAAATAGCATTAAGCTTTCATTTATAGGAGCTAAGATTATTTAATTAAGGGCGTAATTATCATACCTGCCTCCTTATCTCTTATAACCTTTACTTTTACCTCGTAAACTCTTTCTATGTTCTCCGGAGTTAATACTTCATTTGGTTTGCCAAAAGCTACTACTTTGCCATTTTTCAAAAGAACCACTTTATCAGCAAATAGTGAGGCCAATTTTAAATCGTGAAGAGTAATTATTGTCACTAATTTTTTCTCCTTGGTTATTTCACTTATAGTCTTTAGAATTTCTAATTGATATTTTATGTCTAAGTGAAGTGTTGGCTCGTCTAAAAGAAGTATCTTAGGGTTTTTTGCTAGGATTTTAGCTATGATTACTCTTTGGAATTCCCCACTACTTAATTCCTCTAATTTTCTCTGAGATAAGCTTTCCAGCTTCAGTCTCTTAATAGACCCAATAATTTGTTCCACATCATTCTCGGTTTCCCAAAAAGTTCTCATGTGAGGATATCTACTTGTGGATATGAAGTCTACTACTTTAACATTGAATCCTTGAGGTACTTCTACTTCTGAAAAACCGATGCTTTTTGCTACTTCATTTAAACTTAAACTCCATAGTTCCTTATTGCCAATGTACACAACGCCTTCTAAGGGTTTAAGAATTCTAGCTAGACATTTAAGAAAAGTAGTCTTACCAGCACCGTTAGGACCCAATACCGCTGTAATTTCCGATTCGCAAAATCTCAAACTCACCTTTCCAAGCTCAAACCCTCCCTTATATTTAAAAGCCAATTCTTCTACACTAACACAGAACATTTAGGATTTCACCTTAGCCATTAATAGGTAGGCAAAAAATGGAGCCCCTAATGCGCTAGTTACTGCTCCAACAGGTATTTCGCCTATAGCTAAACCTTCAGAAGCCAACCTTACAGAAATATCTGAGAGGCAAAGTATTATTGAGCCTAAGAGTGCTGAAAGCGGAATTACGAATCTATTATCGTTCCCTATCATTAACCTAGCTATATGAGGCACCACTAACCCTATAAAGCCTATTATCCCGGCCACCGCTACGCTAACGCTTGTAAGTAACGCTGCAAGAAGGGACGAAATAAGCCTTGTTGTTCTGGGATTATATCCTAACTGAAGCGAATGTTCATCACCAAACATTATCGCATTCAATCTCTTAGCTAGAGCTATGGAAGCAATAAACCCTACCGTGAAAACTGAAGCTAACATTATTACTTGTGCTTTTAAGATTTGAGCTAAACTCCCTAGGAGGAGAATTAGGAATGGTCTGTTAAGTTTCGCCTGAACTATGAAGGCTAATAAACTAGAAATTCCCGAAAACCCCGAAGTTACAGCAATACCTGCAAGTATAAGGCTCGTAGCTGATCCCCCTACAGCTTCGCTTAGCATTAACGTGAGGGCAAAAGCCGCTAAAGCCCCTACAAAAGCAATAGCTGATATGTAGTGTATTGATAAAATAGCTGATGGAATAATAAGTATGGCTAAAGCCATAAAGGCTAATGCCCCAGAAGATAGCCCTAATAAAAACGGTTCGGCTAAGGCATTTCTAGTGACGCTCTGAATCAAAACTCCTGAAACAGCTAAAGACGCTCCAATAAAGATTGACGCTAAAGTTCTCGAGAGCCTTATATCTAAAATTATGTGAGACAGCCTTTTATCTTGTAAGGAACCTGTTAGTGCTAAGAATACTTTATCAACACTTATACTTAGAGAACCTACACTTAATGAAACCATTAGTGTAAATACTAGAGAAATAATTAAAAGAGAGAGTGTAATAAAAAATTTCTTCTTCTTCGACTTAAAATAATGCTTAAGGTTATGCATTGTGCTTTAAACCCTATGCGATAGCTATACTTTCACCGACATAAGTGTTATGAGAGAGCGTAGGGCTTAGCTTAATAACGTCGTTTCTCGAAATTTCGCCGAAAACTTCACTGTGAAGTATTTGTGCCATGATCTTAGATGCTTCAACGATTCGCGGACCAGGCCTCATAAGTACATCGTTTGCCTCGTTTATAAGAACAAACACATTCCCCTTTTTCACAGCATTAGTGCTGGCAAGTTCTGAGGACATTATGTTTTCGATTACTTTCTTAGCCTCCTCAGATGAAGCCATAAGGGAAACAATTATTACATCGGGGTTTTCGGAAACTATGTCCTCTAAGCTTAGCTTAACCCATCCATGATATTTTGCAGCGATATTCACTCCTCCGGCAACATTTATAACGTAATTAATGAATGTTCCGGAACCAGCACTCCAGTAGCCCCATGATGGTGGACCTAGAAGCACTAGGACCTTAACCTTGGTTGCATTAGCTCTAGTTAGTTTCTCTTCTACATCTTGTATTTGTGCTAGTAATTCCTTAGAAACTTCTTCAGCCTTCTCCTCTACATGAAATATTTGAGCTATTAAGCCTAAATCCGACAGTATATCCTCTAATGAACTTGCTGAACCACCCTTAACATAAACCACAGTTAATCCCAGCTCCATGAATTTTTCACGAAGTTTAGCATGAGCACCAGCATCTGCGAGTATTAAGTCAGGATTTAATTCAACAATTTTCTCTAAATCAGGCTGCCAATACCCTCCTACATCAGCTATTCTCCCTTCATCCTTTAACTTAATAACCTCTGGCGGATAGTTTGAAAAACTATCAACACCTACAACATATTTACCTAAACCTAAGGCAAAAACATCCTCTGTTATAGCTGGAGATAAAGTTACTATCCTTTTGGGTTCCTCTTTAATTACAACAATTCTGCCTAAGGCATCAACAATTGTAATGGGATATTCTGGTTTAATGGTTGTTGTTGCAAGAACCGTTTTAGTTTTAATGATCGTTGATGGGGTTTGTTTTAGAGTTATCGTAGTAGTTAACGTTGTTGTCGTTCCTTCCTTTAATGGTACCGCAAAGTACGTTAAACTTGCCCCTAATATTAGCCCCAACACTAAGGCAGCAATTATGATAGCTAAATTAGCTTTTATCGGAGACACCGTTTGTACACCCTATCCAAACGATAGATCCTAGTGGTATTTAAGCATAATTTCAAATGTTCCATTCCGAAATAACTTATAAACCGCTTAACAACATATTGCTATAATGTAGGCTGATTGTTTTTGTCAGCAATAATTTTCGCCCATGGAGATGCTGATGGCATAGTTTCAGCAGCATTAACACTAGTTACACTTAAAGGTAATGGGAAAGTGTTTTTCACACATCCTGTAGGGCTTTACGAAGATCTTCTTCACAATGTTAAACATGAAAATAAAGTTTTCATACTTGATGTTGCGTTGAGCGAAAAACATTTAGAAGATCTATTAAAGCTCATAGGATACTTATCTAGGAAAGGCGTTGAAATAACATATATTGATCACCATCCTGAGCCCTTAAGTATTAAGCTTAAAGAATTCCCTATGAACATAGTTCATGACGAGAAAGTTTCGACCTCAGAGTTAACATTTAAGTTCTTCGAAAACCTTCTTGACGAGGATATGAGTAGGGTTGCAATATATGGAGCTATATCGGACTATCTCGATGAAACACCATGGGTTAAAAAGACTTTAGAAAACTGGGATAAGAGAACAATATATTTCGAAGCTGGAGTTCTAAGCCAAGGCTTAGAGGGTGCACGAAAGCTCTATGAATTTAAAAGAAGGGTAGTGAAACATCTTTCTGAAAATAGACTTCCTAGCGAAATGAGCGAGCTTATTGTGAGAGCTCTCATGGAATCGGTTAGCGAGGAAGAAATGAGGTTAGATATTAAGAAGCAAGCTAAGGCATTAAAAAATTTAGCATACGTTATTAACCCTAAAGGTAGTTTAACTAGGGCAGCAACTTATGTTAAAGCCTATTTAGGAAAGCCTGTAGGTGTGGCTATTGAAATTAAAAGGAACATAGCGATTCTAAGTATTAGATGCTCCGATAAGAGAATAAACTTAAACATATTATTAAGAAGAATAGCTTTAGAATTTGAAGGGTCTGGGGGAGGTCATCCATTAGCTGCGGGGGCTAGAATACCGTTTGAAAAACTATATCAGTTTCTTGAGAAGCTAGATTATGAAATCACATTGTTACTATCTTAATTTCCTTAAACACCTACCTAGCTCGCTTGCAAGCTTTAAATCTCCAAATGTTAACACATGAAATCCGCTGATACCATCATGTTCTGCCATAAGGTTTTCAGCAAGCTTTCTAAAATATTCAATATTAAAACTGTATATTTCCTCATAACTCTTATTGCCATTTAAGAACCTAACATATTCCTCCGGTATATGGATTCCTAACTCTCTCATTAGAACCTTAGCCATTTTAATAGATTTAACAGGCATTAGCCCTACAACCACGGGTACTTTAATACCATACTCTTTAAAATACTTCTTAACTTTCCTCCAAGTTAATACTGAATATATTGGTTGTGAAAATGCAGCCTCAGCTCCAGCTTTAATCTTCTTAATTAACTTAAGCACTTCCAGCTCTAAAGGTGCAAAATGCGGATTAAACGCTGTAAAAACATGGAAGAAAGGATTACCTTCAATTCTTCTACCTGAGAAATCAACATGAAGATCCGTCATAAGTCTTGCTAAGTAAATTAGTCTTACAGCATCTAAATCGAATGATGGAAACATGTATTTAGCTCCTGATAGGAAGGGCCAATCTCCTGTAACAGCTATTATGTTTCTAATTCCTGCGGCAGCTGCTGCCATAAGGTAGGATGTTAAAGCAACTCTATCTCTATTCTTACATGTAACATGAAGTATTGATTCAACACCATTGTTTTGAGAAATTATTGCAGGAGCTAAAGGGTCTATTTCTATGCTTCCCACAGGATTGTCTGTAAATGTTAAAGTATCATAATATGGTGAAAGTTCTCGTGAAAGTTCTTTAAACCTTGTTAAGTCAATGTTTCTTCCGGTTTCAACTTCAAAAGCTAAAATATACTTTCTCTCTAAAAGGAGCTTCATGACCTTACTTTTTGGTTCTCTTGTTTTTGGCTTATAATCTCTAACTTTAAAATTAGCATCAAGAAGTACTTCAGTGAATGGCTTAAGATTACCCCTTCTTTTAGCTTCTATAAAGGCATCAATCCATACACATCTTCTACCATCAACCTCACATGTATAGCCTTCTCTAACACCACCACATGGACCATTGAGCATTCTCTTAGGACATGGAGGTATGGGTTGGCACTTAATCCCCGGCACTACCATAGCCAATGCACCATTAGCCTTTTAACGTATTATGGACTGTGAGAGGCTTTTAAATATTAATGATAACATTACATAGGATAGTTTAGCGTAATGAAAAATATTACTAGATGTAATATCCTATTCAATTAGCAGTATTTGAAGAACTCATAAACAAGTTTCTTCATTAATGTGTCAGGTTCTCTATCGAAGAGTTCTCGTAAGTATTCGAATGTTTTACGTACAATCTTCTCTTTAGAACATTGAAGAGTGACGTTTCTTCCAAAAACCCAAATTAGGGCGTCAAGGTTCAGAGGAGGAACTTTTGCTCTTTCACTTACTTCATTCCAGGCTTCTCTTACAGCATCACCATATTTACTAAGAAGTAGTTTTACTTTATCTGAGAACATCATAGAGCGCTTAAATTGTAATAACCCTGAAGTTAAACTTATTATTGAAACTCTGAAGTCAACAGGTATAGGTATTTCCATGGGCAATCTTATGCGAATATCTGTTGAAGCATAGTATGCATAGTAAAACATTTTGATAGAGAAAACTATGGTCTTAGATTTAGGGTCGGTATGAAGTGCTTCACTTATATCCTTCCAAAGTTTAACTATGTTTCTCGCATAGGCTTCAGGGTTGTTAAAGATTTTATGCACTATGTTTGATGAATAAAGCCTTCTTAACCTATTGATTTTCTGTTCCAAATTAATGACATTTAATCTGTGTTTTCTAAGAAATCTAACTATGTTTTCTAAGGCGTAATTTAGTGAAGGTTTTGTTTTAGAAAGTTCTTTAGAAAATGTTAACCAGTACTCTTCTCCTTTCACCGAAAGCTTATAGCTTATTAGAGCATTTGAAACAGCTAATAAACAAACATAACCTACATGTCCTGTTTTAGCATAAAGATTCCTCATAGCTTCTAGCTGTTTATCTTTCTCTTCGATAAAGTAAATCGTTTCTAATCCTAATTTACCTATCAGTTCACTTAGGATTTCTACTCTCTCATAATTTATTTTGGCTGCCATACTTCAATTCCTGTAAACATTCTCTGAAGCTTCCTAAGTAATGTATTGAATGGATGCTTCTTAGGAGGCCTTTTTCCTTCGAATTTCGCTAGATAAGCTAGGTAAGCATCAGCTACTGCAACTGCTGGCGCCACATACTTTATTCTTCTTATTGGTCCGTAGAATATGAAGTCTGTTCCAAACATTTGGAGAAAAACTGCCGTTCCACCATGTATTCCGCTCATACCTTCGACACCAAATGCTGCTTTAGTAACGGGACCTAAGGCGTTAGCTGGTGCGCAACCTACAGGTAACCCCGTTTCCTCCTTTATTTTCAAAACCGATGCTGCACTAATAGCTATTGAAGCTGGATCCAGAACTACTACATCGACTAAAGGCTGTTTTACTTGTGCTTCCTCAGCTTTAGGTATGAGCTGGTTTTTCAGAATTTCTAATCTATCCTTAGGCATCATGCTTTTCATAGGGTTTGCTACATCAAATGCCATAAGTACTACGTTCCTTATTTCATACTCTTTTAAGGCGTTTAGTTCGCTCTCTTTTGAGTGAGTATATATTGCGTTTCCAATAACCCTTTCAGTAATACCTATTTCGTGAGATATTTTGTACGCGGCAATCCTAGCCTTCTCCTCAACACCATCTAAAAATATCGGTGCCTCCGTTACTTCAGCTACAAATGGAACATAGTTTTCCATAGCTTTTTCAGAGTAAGCAACCAAGTCTATAGCTAAGGGTAAAGAGTACTTCTCAGCTACCTCTTCAGCATACTTTATTGCTTCCTTCGTTTTCTCCTTATCGAAAACTCCTTCATCATGATTTATAACAAGTTTGTCCCCAAGGTAAAAAATGCTACCCACAAGAACGGTAGGTCTCTCTCCAGGTTCTCCACCAAAAATGACACTTCCTATTCTAAACGTTTTCTGAGGAACCTTGAATCTAAATGGTCTTAAAGGTTCCCTTGAGAATAACATTTCACGCAATCACCTCTCCTAGGCTTAGTCGGTAGTTTTTATTTGAAATTTAAATTTTTAATCCATAACTTTCTAAATCTATCAGTAGAAGCGTAAACTCTGTGTTCAGCCTTAAGAGCTATTTCCTCACCTTTCCTTCTAGCCTCCCCATTTATCAACATTAACTTAGCTCCGGCTCCGGCAGCATTACCGATAATGAATATCTTATCTAAATCCACTTTAGGTATGAGACCTATCCTTTGGGCATGTATGGGTTTTAGATACGAACCAAAAGTTCCGGCTATGAAAACAGATTCTAAATCATCTTCAGATAGACCTTCATCCTCAAGCATCAATTGCCATGTAGTTTGAATTGCTGACTTAGCTTTCTGAATCTCCCTAATGTCAGTTTGAGTAAATACTATGGGTTTCTTAGAATCAACTATCTTAACGTACCTTACACCTCTTTCATCATAATTTCCTATTTTAAGTTTGCCTGTAGCCGTAATTGCCCCTATTCTTAAAAGTTCGGATACGATACTTACTGCACCACTTCCACTAATTCCTGAAGGCTCCGTTTCACCGAGAACTTTTACGTTAAACTTAACATTATCGCCTACTTTCTCAGCTTCAACATCATATATTGCTCCTTGAACCCCCTTTAAACCTGAAGTAACATGACCCTCGATTGCTGGTCCCGCTGGCGCGCTAGCAACAACAATTTTGTCCTTTAAAAATAAGCCTATTTCAGCATTCGTACCTACATCAATGACTAAGGAGGGTAGTTTGGGATTTAAATAATGAATTGTCAATAATGTTGCAACAGCATCTCCACCAACATATCCTGAAATAACAGGGGCTATGTAAACCATGGTTCTTCTTAGGATTTTAAATCCTAAGTTACCTCCATACTCGATTATTGGAGATGATTCTTTTGGAATATAGGGGGCAAATGCTATACCACTTAAGTCTAGCCCTAAAAGAATATGATGCATTGCAGTGTTTCCAACAATAGATATAGCAGTAATGTTTGTAACAGGTTTCTTCACTTCTAAAGCCAGCTTCTTAGCCAAATCCTCAATTGATTTTAAAGTAATGTTTCTCATATCATAAAGCTTCCTCTTATCCATTAGGGCTACGGTCATTCTAGAAACAATATCGTCACCGTATTTTAGTTGGGGATTTAGCGTAAATCCTTCATTTAAAGTAGTGCCTGTACTTAAATCAATAAGGTATCCGGCTATTTTTGTTGTTCCAATGTCAACAGCTAAGCCTAAGGGTTCAAAATGGTATGTATCAACTCTATAGACTGCTTCTCCATAAGCCATAATGGTAGCTTTACCATTTAGTTTAACGTTAATTAACTCCCTTGCTGCGGCATAGCTTAAATACCTAGCACCAACTTCTTCAAGAACAAACTTGTCGAACTGTTTAGAATATTTTGAGGATTCAAAGGTCCTCCAAGAAATCCACGGTTTAACAGGAACTTTAATTTCAATAGTCGAAATTGTTGGGAAAGCTATAGGTTCTCTATAAGATATTTCAACAATAGTGTCATCAAACACTGTTGTTTGGCAAGCTAATCTAAATCCTTCATGTAAGATGTTTAGTAATTTCTCATTTGATGTAGGTTTACTAAGTTTCCCCTTAATTATTCTGACTTTGCATTTACCACAAATACCTAAGCCTCCGCATGGGGATGGAAACCATGGAATAGCTTTTCTTATAGCTTCAATTAGCAATGTTCCTTTACTAACATCTACTGATACATTCTGAGGCTTAACAGTTACCTTTACCATTTTACCCTTTAAACTCCTCATTAGCTTTCCTAACAACTTTAACTATCAGCTCAAGCTTTTTCTTAGCTATTTCATAGGCTTCCTCTTCTGTAACTTCTCCTGTCCTAAGAGCCCCGAAACCGCAATCTGCTGAAATAATATTTGCTCTCTCTCCAAACTTATTAAGAATTCTTGAGAGTAACGAGTATGTTTCCTCGAAACTTTCAACTCTAAGCCTTTTAGAGCTAACTATTCCTGGGCTAAGTATTTTATCGTGTTTTTCAAGCAAGTCTTTGGTGAAAACCTCGAAGTTCTCTGGAGAATCCTTAAATTCATGGTTTAAAACATCTAAAACATCAACTTCAGCAAGTATTTCTGGGAGCCTCTTAGGGAGTCTTCCGCAAACATGTGTTCCCCTAATTACACCCTTATGCTTTGCTGGTTCGAGAATTTTTGAATAAACTTCTACTATGTCTTCAGCTCTATATCCATACAATATTATTCTTCGTCCGATAATGTTTGCAAGCATAGGCTCGTCTATGACGATGAATTTATAGCCTAAATTAACCATTTGCTTCACAAAAGACCTAACATATTCTGCGAAAAAGTTTAGTACAAGATCCTTTTTGGCCATAGCTGTTGCTGAAAGGCTTGTACTTTCGGAAAAATATATTCTTGAAGATAGAGTGAATGGCCCAGTTATGGGTGCTCTAAGAATTCCCTTAAACCCTATTTTCTCTGAGATTTCAGAGACTATTTTTGCTTCAGGGATTTCAGCTGTAGGAGGCTTAGTGTCGCGGAGAATTTTTTCATCGGCAAAGTATCTTGAACCCTTCAGGGAAATTATTCCGGCTTTAGCTAATGGTTCAAGATATATGTCTATGAAACTTCTCATTTGAGGATATGGTGGAATATCTATGCCTAAATTGATAAGTTCTTTAAATATTTTCTTAACATTATCCCAGCTATGTGTTAGGGGAAAACTGCCTACATGGCTTGTAACGAGTTTTTCGAATAACACTTCCGATAACCTATTAACAGTAAATTTTTGCGCGACAAATAAACCTTATTTGGTTCTATTATTGAGGCAAAGTTTAAAAATGGGTTTGTTCTTGTAGAAACAGTAATGCTATATAGGAACGTTTAATAATACTGTAACAGTAAGTTTACCTAAAAGTAGCGGTTTTGTTTAAATATGACATCTTATAAAGGATGCCGAAGGAGTAGTTTAGAAATTGTAATGGATATCCTTAAAACATGTGCTTCAGGCGCTTCTATTTCTCAAATACTTAGAGAATCAAATTTGAACTATAGGCAGGTTCAGAAATACGTTAACTTCATGATAAAGAGAAAGCTCATTAAGGGAGTTTTAGTGAATCGCAGGAAAAGATACCACATGACAAGGTATGGTGCTAAGGTTTTAAAAGCATACAATAGCTTAAACGACATAATTAATAGTAGTAAGTTCGAAAGAATACCTAATATAGAAAAATACGGTTTCACATATAAGCATGGAAGCCTCGTTGTAAAAGAGCTTGGACCTCAAATTTCCAAGTATGAAATCTATGCTAAAATAATTTCAGCTTCATTGGATGGAATTACTAAAACAAAGCTTCTATACGTTTTGAAAACAAACACTCCATGGCTTAATAAGCATCTTAGGGAACTAATGAAAAAGGAAATGATCATTGAAGAGAGAATAGATGGCGATAGGAGAGTTAAAGGTCTATATAGAGCTACAAATAAAGGTAAGTATTATCTAAAAAAATATAACGAGTTAAAGAACCTTTTCAAACGATGAAAGAACAGAAACTTTAGACTGTAGCTTTTCATTGTCCTTTTATATCTTTTTGTTCCGAGCAATACGTTTATAATATGCTGAGTCAATGATTCTCGCGGGTATGCGGGTGATGGGAGCTTTGCTCTGAGCCCGCAAGGGGGTAAGCGTGGATGGGAGCCCTTGTGCCGTTGGGCTCGACCCCCACCCATGAACCCATAGGGATGAGCCGTGAAGTGAACCCTCTAGGCGAAGTGGAAGCCCCTACCGCAGACACACTATGCAACAGTTCCAAACAAAATAAAGCAGTAGGAACAAACAGGTGTTACGTGGATAAGAGCGAAAGCACCGTAGTTTCCCTATTTTTCTTTATCGTAACATTTCTGGGTTCAGCATTAATAGTGCATATTTTGAAAATAATAGGTTTAGAGGAAGTTTATGAGGCATATTTAGTTCCTTATTGGCTAACTGTAATATACGTTTTCGTAAAGGCTGAGGGAAGAAAGTTTGAAGAATACGGTTTCTCAACATCAATAAAGATTCCATACGCTATTTTCTCAGCATTTTTAGCTTTCGCCCTTATATTCTTAGCATTAATCTTAGGTACATGCTTAAGGATATATAAGGTTAGCATGGTTAGCAATTTTCACGTAGCAAGCTTGATAATGTATTTCATAATAATCCTTATTTCCTCTCTTGGCGAAGAAGCTATCTTTCGAGGATATCTTCTGTTTAAGCTTTCTGAATCGTTAGGGATAAGAACATCGATATTTATTGTTTCTCTTCTCTTTTCCCTCTTACACATCTCGAATCCTGGCTACAACATTATTTCATTTATTCAGCTATTTCTTGCCAGCATATTGTTATCGGTAATGGTAGTTTATGGGGGAAGCATAGTTTATCCAGTACTATACCATGCCTTTTGGAATTATGCGCAAGTATTGCTAGGCTTTCCAGTAAGTGGTCATGAATACAAGCACTCTCTTTTCACATTAAACTATAATATATCTAACGATATAATTACTGGAGGAAAATTTGGCCTTGAGGGAAGCATTTTAGGGGTAGTGGTCACTCTCCTCGGATTAATTGTTGCTAAGGAGTTTTCATTAAATGTTCAAAGTAAATGACATGCTACATAGTGATTATTTCCAACATATTTTAGTTTAGGTTCTTCCTTACTACAGCGCTCAATTGCTAAGGGGCATCTTGGATGCAGTCTGCATCCGGAAGGAGGGTTTATGGGGTTTGGTACATCGCCTTTAAGAATTATTTTTTCTCTCTTCATTTGGGGTACTATTGTAGGTACCGAGGAAAGTAATGCCTTAGTATACGGATGTAACGGATTTTCGACAAGTTCGTCTACTGGTGCTATCTCCACTATTTTTCCAAGGTACATTACTGCTACTACGTCAGAAATCAGCCTTGCAACAGCTAAGTCATGTGTTATGAAAAGCATTGTTAAATTAAAGTCCTTCTTGAACTTCATGAGAAGCTTAAGTATTGAAGCACGAAGGGAAACGTCAATCATTGAAACAGGCTCGTCTGCTACAATAAATTTGGGTTTTAGAATCATTGCTCTAGCAATAACTACTCTTTGCCTCTGGCCCCCGGATAATTGATGTGGATAAGCCTTATAGAAAAGCTCAGGAGGAGTTAATCCGACGTTCACAAGCATTTCTAAGGCTTTTTCCCTAGCTTCCCTCTTATCAGCTATGCCATGTATTATTAGGGGTTCGGCTATAGCATCACCAATCGTCATTCTGGGATTAAGTGAAGCATATGGGTCCTGGAAAATTATTTGCATTTTCCTTCTAAGAGGCCTTAGCTCTTTCTCCTTAGCAAAGGTTATATCTTTGCCATCAAACACTATTTTGCCTGAGTCAGGGGTTTCGAGTCTTACAATAAGTCTTCCCGTGGTTGTCTTTCCGCAACCGGATTCTCCAACAAGGGAGAAGACCTCGCCTTCTCTTATAATAAATGATATTCCGTCCACAGCTTTTACATACTGTTTTCTTCTGCTAATCACCCGCTCTATGAAGCTTTTCTGTAGCGGAAAATATTTCTTAAGATTTGATACTGAGAGAAGAACCATGCCTTATCAAACCCTCTTGCTTAGCTGTAAAGCCAACATTTTACAAGCCTACCATTAACCTGTAGTATTGGTGGCTCCTCTCTACTACACTTAGGCATTCTATAGGGGCATCTCGGATGAAATCTACACCCAGAAGGCGGCTTAGTTAAATCAGGCGGTTGTCCTGGAATTTCTTTAATCTCTTTTCTCATAAACACATCGGGTATGCTTTCTATAAGACCTTCAGTATATGGGTGGAGAGGCTTATTTACTACGTCAGTTGAGCTACCGTATTCATAAAGATGCCCCGCGTACATTACAGCTATTTTGTCTGATCTTTCAGCAGCTAATGCTAAATCATGTGTTATGAAAAGTATTGACATTCCATATTCCTTCTTCAGAGCCGATAGAAGCTCCATTATTCTGTCTTGAACTATAACGTCGAGAGCTGTTGTTGGCTCATCAGCTATTATAAGCTTCGGTTTTAGAACCATAGCTAAAGCTATCATTACTCTTTGCCTTTGCCCCCCAGATAGTTGGTGGGGGTAGTTGCCTATTCTATCCGGCGGTATTCCGACTTCCTGAAGCGCCTTTTTCGCCATATTGTATGCTTCTTGCTTGCTAATGTTAGGTTCATGTTCAAGTATTGTTTCTACTATTTGGTCACCTATTTTCTGAAGCGGGTCAAGACTTGTTAGTGGGTCTTGAAATACCATACTTATTTCCTTACCTCTAATTTTCCTCATTTCCCTTTCGCTTAGCTTGAGAAGATCTGTTCCGTTGAAAATCACGGATCCGCTAATGATTTTTGCTTGAGGAGGTAAAACTCTTATTATAGAAAGGCCTAATGTGGACTTTCCGCTCCCACTTTCACCTACAAGCCCAACCATTTCCCCCTTATTCATGGCTAAAGATACATTATCTACGGCTTTTACAATACCTCTTCTCGTATAGTAATATACTTTCAAATTATTTATTTTGAGAAGCGTCATTAGCCTACAGCCTCCCTTCTAGGGTTTAAAATGTCGCTTAAACCTTCACCTATTAGTGCGAATCCTGTGGCTAAAAGCATGATCATAAGTCCGGGGAATGCTACGAGCCACCAGTAACCAGCAAGCATAAAGGAGTGTCCAACCCTAAGATCAGCGCCCCAATCAGGTGTTGGTGGTGGAACGCTGAAGCCTAGAAAGCTTAGTCCTGCTTCCGTAAGTATTGCGTCAGCTATGTTCATGGAGAAAACTACGAGAACCGTGGGTAGGAGGTTTGGGAAAACATACCTTGTTATTATTCTTGAGTCAGAAGCTCCTAGAGCTCTTGCTGCTTCAACGTATAGTAGGGATTTTATTGAGAGTGTTTGTCCACGAACCATTCTGAAGTATGTTGGTACGTAAACTACGGCTATAGCTATTATTGCGTTAATTAAGCTTGCTCCCAATACTGCGGCTATGGCTAATGCTAATATTAGGCTTGGGAAAGCGTACATGCTATCCATTACGATAGATATTGCTCTATCTACTTTACCTCCATAGTAACCTGATATTAGACCTAAAGGTACACCTATAGCCATTGAGAGAAGTGTTGCAGAAACAACTACTGTGAGAACCGTTCGAGCACCATATAGTACCCTTGAAAACATGTCGTAGCCTAAATTATTAGTTCCCATGGGGTGCTTAAGTGACGGTGGTGCTAATTCATCACCTGTACCAACTATAGGGCTATAGGGCGTTAATAATGGGGCTAGTGCCGAAAGAATAATGATACCCGCTACTATTATTATTCCAGCCTTAAAGAGTGCGTTAGAGTTTCTTAGTAGACCCATTGTTTTAAGTTTTTCTAGGATGGCATTAACTATGTTCATACAATCACTCCTTCAATACCTTATTCTGGGGTCTATTAACGCATAAAGTATGTCAACAACGAGATTGACTATCGAAACGAAGAGGGCAAAGAAAACTATCGTTCCCTGAATTGTTGTGTAATCAACATACTTTATTCTTTCGAGAAGAAATGTTCCCATACCCGGCCATGAAAACGTTGTTTCCGTAAGTACAGCTCCCGTTAGAAGTATTGCGAACTGTAATCCCATCATCGTTAGTACGGGTATAAATGCGTTTTTAAGCACATGCCTAAGAACCTTTATTTCGCTGAGACCTCTAGCTTTAGCTGCTCTTACGAAGTCTTGACCTAGGACCTCTATTATGTTTGCTCTTACAAGTCTAGTGTATGCTCCGGAGAGAACAATTCCTAGCGTGATTGATGGAAGTATCAAGTGTTTTAACGCGTCAATAGTTATATCTAGCCTTCCTGTAAGTATTCCATCTAAAACATAAAGTCCTGTTACGGGTTTCCAATCTATTGTGAGAGACGGCTCTATCCTACCACTAATCGGGAGAAGTTTAAGGTAAACACCGAAAATAAGTTGGAACATCATTCCAAGCCATGGTATAAACGTAGCGTAGGCAAGTATGCTGTATATTCTGAGAGCATTATCTGTTTTTGTTCCACTCCTTACCCCTGCGATTGTTCCCGTAATTAACCCTATGATGACGCTTACTGCGAAGCCAAATATTGTTAGCTCTATTGTTGCAGGTAGGTGGTCAAATATTTCATATAGAACCGGACGTTCACCCCAAATAAGAGATCTTCCGAAATCCCCTCTTAAAATGCCGAAGAGATAGTCGAGGTACTGAATTATTAGCGGTTTATTTAGCCCTGCTTTCTCCTTTAGCATTTCAATGTACTCAGGTGGAGCTTTCATACCTACCATGGAGGTTATGGGGTCTCCGGGCATGACACGTAGAATTATGAAAACAAGCGTAAGTAGAATAAGAACGATAGGTATTGTCATTAAAGTTCTTACTATGACGTATGTTCTTAGAGATGCCATTTACAATCTACCTTTACTTTAAATTGGGATGTGCTATTTGGTTACACAGTCCTCCGGGGACATTATGGGTGAGGGAAAAATGGTTTAAATTGGTTTTGTTTTATTTACTCTTTCCAGTATAGTAGCCAGTATCTAAACTGCATTGTCGGATCCAGTATTATGCCTCCAACGTTCTTCTTAGCTGCTACGAAGAGTTTGCCCTGAACTAGCGGTATAATCGGTACCTCGTCTGCTAATATCCCCTGTACTTGCTCATAGTATGGTGTTCTCTCTTCTGGAGTTAGCTTGATAGCTGCTTCGTCAAGCAATTCGTCAACCTTCGGATTAGCGTATCCTGAACCTGTCCATTTGTTCGCTTTACTGTGGAGGAATGGTGTTGTGTAATCGTCGGGGTCAATGTAGTCTGGATACCATCCGAATAGTGATAGTTGCATTGCACCTTTCCTTGCGAAGTCAAGGTATTGCGACCATTCTGCGCTCTTTATTGTTACCTTAATCATTCCTGTTGCTTCGAATTGCTCTTTAAGTACTGCTGCTAAGTCCTTTTCTGTATCACCGTAGTGTGTTGGTGTGTACCATAATTCTATTTCTAATGGCTTGTCTTCGCTATAACCTGCTTCTTTAAGTAGCTTCTTGGCTAGCTCCAGATTTGCTCTTTCACCATACTTCTCCTTGAAAACTGGTTTGTAACTCCACATACCCTTAGGTATTAAGCTATAAAGCGGTGTCCATGTTCCTAGGTATACTCTTTGTGAAATATCTACTCTATCTATTGCAGCTGCTAGCGCTTGTCTAACCAGTTTATTATCTGTTCCGGGCATTTTAACGTTGATTATGATGTATCTTATGGCTGCTCCTGGAACCTCAATTACTTGGAAGTTCGGGTTCTTCTTTAGGCTTTCTATATCGGCTGGGTTAAGGGTTCTCCATGCAATATCTATTTCTCCTCTTTCAAGCGCTAGCCTTAGTGTTGTTGCGTCCTTGTAGAACCTTATAATTACGGTTTTTATCTTCGGCTTTTCACCGTGATAGTATGGGTTCGCTTCTAAAACTAGTTCTTGATCTCTAACCCACTTAACAATCTTGTATGGTCCTAAACCGCCTGCTGTTTGGTCACTATCTATTTCGTCTGGCTTATATGCTGGATGTACTGGGAAGTATGGTGGTGTAGCTACTAGTGCTAGGAAGTACGATACCGGTTTTTTCAACGTAAACTTTACTGTGTAATCATCTAGTGCTTCAACATCCTCTACGAACTCAGTAACAAGCCATGCTGGATCACCGTTTATTTTCATAACCCTCTTAATCGATCTTACAACATCATGTGCAGTACATGGTGTTCCATCAGCGAACTTCAGATTCTTCTTTAGATGGAAAATGTATACTTTACCGTCTTCCTTAACTTCATAGGACTCCGCTATACCGTATGTTAGCTCTGTTGTTCCAGGCTTGTACTTCATTAGTCCCTCCATAGTGTTTTGCAGTACCTCCCATGTGAAGAAGTCATAGGCGTTAGCTGGGTCTAGATCCGAAACCTTATCGGTAACTCCTATTACTATTTGGTTCTTTACTGCTAGAGTCGTAGTTGTTGGTGAAGAAGATGCTGTAGTTGTTGGAGAGGTTTCTGTAGGTGTAGGTTTAGGTTGCATTGCTAAGTATGCGCCAGCGACTATAGCTATTATGAGTATTACTGCTAAAGCTATTGCTGCCGTTTTCGAAATGGCCTTAGCCATTTTCATACTTTTTCTTCACCAACATCAAATAGTTTTTGAGACTATAATAAATTTTTTCGTAATCAACAATCATAACATAATGAGCTTATTTCATGTGTTGCCGTAAGTTCATTACCTATTTCTATCAAAAAGATTTTACAGAGAAATTGTAGTAACATTTATAGTGCTGCCAGGTTGGAGGTATTGAAACCAATTGGTTTCAAATGACATTTATAAGTGCAGCATATGTGGTAAATACGTTGAAAAGCCCGTTCACTGCGGTAGAAAAGCATTGCTGCTTTTAGATTCACGTAGGCGCACTAGGCTAAGTAAGCTTCTATCTTTCGTTCTTCGCCATTCTCCTGAGTCTATACGTGTTAAAATGGATTCTGAAGGATGGGTTAGTATTGACGAATTAGTTTTTGGAATAAAAAATTACTGGTATCGTAAGGAAAACTATCAGTGGATTACTAGGGAGCACATAGTAGCCTTAGCTATTCTTGATCCTAAAGGAAGATTCGAAATTAAGGATAGTAAGATAAGGGCTCGGTATGGTCATAATATTATGCTAAATGTGAATATAAAATATGCTGAAGATGTTAATGCTAAAATACTATATCATGGCACGGTTTATAAGGATTTGAAGAGAATTTTAATGGAGGGTATTAAGCCTATGAGGAGAAAGTATGTGCACTTAACCTTGAAAGTTGAGGATGCATGCGAAGTAGCTAAAAGACATGGATTAAACGCTGTAGTTTTGGTTGTAGATGCTGAGTGTCTTAGAAGAAAAGGATTTAGAATATACATTGCCTCAGATAGCATTAGGGTTGCTAAGTATGTTCCGCCAGAGTGTTTAAAGAACATAATTGAATGTTCTTCGTTTAGAAAGTGAAACAGAAATTTAAAGAAAAAGTTTATATGAGCTCTTCATCGTTTTATGCGCGTTTTTCAGTTATTAGTTTATATGTTGGTGTATACATTGCCCTTATGAAGTCCTTAACGAACTCCTTGACAGCTTCCGTTGCTGGTGCTGCTCCCCCACTTACCTCTCCTGTTTCATACACATGTCTGCTATAGAAGTCCTTGATTAGCTTAAGAGCTACTGGAGCGAAGTATACCACTGCGATCAAGTTCGGAATGGCCATAAGCCCATTAGTCATGTCTGAGAATGTCCAGAATGTTTCGAAGAGTGATCCGGCAACCGCAGCGGGAATTAATGGTATTATCCAGAGAACTCTCCAAATCCATAGCATCGGTTTCTCAGGTAGCTTTAATGTTACTACCCAGAAATATCTCCAGTTAACTTCACCATACCACTCCCATGTTAGGATCGTAGTGTAGGCGAATAAGCCCAGAGCTATGCCCATGATTATAGGCGCCCAAATACCGTAACCTCTGAAGAATGCTTCCATAGCTAGGGCTGCTCCTGAAAGATCCGGTCTTTCAATGTAGGCTTTTGTTATAATATCTGCGACTGTTGTTATGGTGCATATGACTATCGTGTCCATGAATACTTCGAATATGCCGTAGAATCCTTGTCTTCCTGGGTGGTCTGATTCGGCGAATGCGTAAGCGTTTGGTGCACTACCTAGACCAGCCTCATTGGAGAATAGTCCTCTTGCGAAACCGTATCTAATAGCGTTATAGACGCTCCAGCCTGCTAAACCTCCCGCAGCAGCCATTGGTGTGAATGCGTAAGTGAATATCTTCGCTATTGTGTCTCCGAAGTTGTAACCATATATTATCCATAGTCCTAAGCCGAATATTATGTACCATGCTGCCATGAATGGCACCATGTAGTTAGCGACTTCGGCAATTCTTCTAATGCCTCCTAGGACTACTAGTGCGGTAGCAATTGTTATTATAATGCCTGTTGCGAGTCTTGTTTCAAAAACAGGCCAGCCTAAAGCCTTAGCTACATACTCTGCGCCGAGAGCTACATTGTTAGCTTGCACCATGTTGCCTATACCGAAAGCTGCAATCCATGCGAACAGCGAGAATAGTATAGCTAATGCAGGGCCGATGATAGGTATTCTTTTAATATAGTATGGTGTTCCTCCTTCGATTCTTCCGTCCGGGAGAACTTTTCTAGACCATAAACTTAGTGTTACTTCAGCGGACTTTGTAGCCATACCTAGAATAGCGCAGATCCACATCCAGAAGACAGCACCGGGACCGCCTAGATGTACAGCTGTTGAAGCACCAGCGATGTTACCTACGCCGACGGTAGCTCCCATGACCATTGCCCAGATCTTGAATGGATGTACTTCTCCAGCTCCCCTCTTACCCTTCCACATAATTGTTTTAACAGCTAGTGGGAACTTTCTTATTTGGTAGAAGCCGCCGAGTATGCTTAACGTAACACCGGTCGATACTAGCAGTATAATCATTGGGAGGCCCCAGACAATACCGTCAATGTAGTTTATTAGGTCTATTATTACGTTCTGCATGACAATACCCCGAACTTAAGGTGATAAATTCCGTTATTAATGTTTTGTTCTAAGATAAAAAAATTTTTCTATCTTCAAGAGCATTGTTGGTTAAAATTTATATATTTAGTTTAAGAGCATATATTACTGGTGAAGATTTTTGTCAGTAAAGTACGAAGTAAAAGGTAAGGAGAGAGACGTTACCTTTATAATATGGCTGGTAATAGTCTTTCTATTGGCTACGGCAATAATTTCGTTGGGATATGCCGAAGCACCAGTGTTTCCAGAATCCAAGGCTGTTGAGGTACCCGCGGACATTGGCGCTCACATCGGAACAATAGCCTTACTGATAATCTTAGAGGCTGTTGCATGGTCTGCTGGTAGGAAGACGGTTGAGGTTGTTGAAGCACCTAAATAACCTAGCTAAAACTTTTTAAACCCTTTCTTTACTAATTCTCTCACCTTGCTTCAAAGTCAACACTTATATATCCAAGCTTTTCCCCTATGCTATTTAAGAAACTATCTTCAGGGAGAAAGAGTGAACTCTACGTACAAGTTTTTGAGGACCTTAACTAGTCCTGATGATGTTGTGTTCAAAGTTTCTTCAGCGGTAAATGTGGCTTTTGAAACTGTAGAAAGGGATACTTTAAGTTCTCTTGGATATGTTTCAGCAGAAGATGTTGTTTCAACGAAGGATTTCCCACCCTACAATAGGAGCGCTGTTGACGGTTTTGCTGTTAAAGCAGAGGACGTAAGTGATGCTTCAACAACAAACCCTGTGGTTTTAAAAATTAAGGGCTTCATGCACACAAGTGATCCCCCGGAAAAGTACGTGATAGGTCATGGTGAGTGTGTAGAGGTAACAACGGGTGCTCCCCTCCCTATAGGTGCAGACGCTGTTGTTATGGCTGAACATGCCCGAAAAGTTTCTGAAGGTGAAGTCGAAATTTTAAAGCCCGTTGCGATGTGGGACAACGTTTCGCTTAAAGGGGAAGACGTAAAGAAAGACCAGGTTATTGTTAGAAAGGGGGAGGTTATTAGGCCGTGGCATATAGGGCTTCTTGCAACATTAAATATAGCTAAAGTTAAGGTTTACAGGAAACCCGTAGCCTCAGTTTTAGGAGTAGGGGACGAACTTGTACCTTTGGGTTCCGACGTTAACTCTGGCAAGATAGTTTCCTCAACAATGTATCTTGTGAAAGCATTTTTAGAAGAACTAGGTGTTAACGTACCCTATATCGAAATAGTTCCTGACAATCTACAGGTAATTAGAGATAAGGTGGCATTTTATCTTTCGAAAGTAGATTTCGTTTTTACAACGGGAGGTACTAGTGTTGGGCTTAAGGATTTCACTGTTGAAGCTGTGAAATCTCTTGGTCCCGAAGTTTTCATACGTGGTGTAGCTATTAAGCCCGGTAGACCTTTAGCTGTCGCGGTCATTAATGGAAAACCCGTATTCATGCTTTCGGGATATCCTGTAGCCGCCTATACTGAGTTATTAGCTATTTTCGAACCCATATACTATAGACTATATGGAAGTAGAAGTCCTCCTAAACCTAAAGTTAAAGGTAAACTTGTTAGGAGAGTATATGTTGAGCCTGGAGTTAGAGGCTACGTCAGAGTAAGAGTTTTTAGAAGAAATGGTGAAGTTTTCGTTGAGCCATTAATAACTACTGGTTCAGGTATTCTTTCAACATTAATTGTTGGAAACGGCATACTTGTTGTCCCTGAGGAGCTTGAAGGATATGATGAAGGAGATACCGTAGAGGTTATTTTAACTAATCCAATAATTGAAGAGGCTTAAAACTATGGAGATCAAGAGGAAAATTTTCCATAAACTTGTAACTCCCGAGGAAGCTTTAGAAAAGATAGTCAGGTATGTTAGGCTTAAACCCTTAGGTGTTGAGAAAGTAAGTTTGGAAAGAGCCTTAGGTAGGGTTTTAGCGGAAAACGTTGTTGCTAAGGTTAATTCGCCACCTTTCGATAGATCAACTGTTGATGGGTATGCTGTGAGAAGTATTGATGTTGCTGGGGCTAGGGAAAATAACCCTATAAGATTGAAAGTTGTAGGGAAAGTGGAGGCAGGTGAAATCCCCAAGATAAGTGTTGAATCGGGAGAGGCTGTTGAAATAGCTACTGGCGCCCCTATTCCTCCAGGTGCTGATGCTGTTGTAATGGTTGAATTCACACGTAAAGTTTGTGAGAACATTATTGAAGTGTTTAAGTCCGTATCTCTCGGAGGAAACATTTCGCAAACAGCATCAGACGTTATGATAGGTGAAGTTATAGCCTATAAGGGTACCGTAATTACACCCCAGATAATAGGTGCCTTAGCCGCAGTAGGCGTAAGTAGAGTTCTTGTTTTTAAGAAGCCAAAAGTAGCTATTCTTAGCACTGGTAACGAGCTCGTAAAACCCGGAACACCATTGTCTTACGGTAAAATATACGATGTAAACTCATACACACTATATTCTTCAGTTCTGGAAGATGGCGGCGACCCCGAAATCATAGGGATACTTCCTGATTCCTATGAGAAAATAAAAGAAACCCTATCCTATGCTCTCAAGAATTACGATGTGATAATTACTTCAGGAAGTACATCAGCAGGTATAGGGGATCTAATGTATCGTGTGTTAGATGAGCTTGGTTCGCCAGGGGTAATAGTTCATGGATTAAATGTTAAACCTGGAAAACCAACAATAATAGCTATTATCAATAATAAATTGGTTTTCGGATTACCGGGATATCCTGTTTCATGCCTTATGAATTATAACCTCATAGTTAAGCCCATAATAAGGAAGCTTGCAGGACTAAGAACTAAAAAGACAAGCGTTGTTAAAGCAGTATTGCCCTTCAGAGTTTTCGGAGAAAAAGGTAGGAGAACATTTGTTCCCGTAGCTCTAATACGTAGAGGAAAACTGATAGCATTTCCTGTAGGTGGTGATAGCGGGAGTATAGCTAGGCTTACAAGAAGTGATGGTTTCATAGTAGTCCCTGAAAATACGAGCTTCCTAGAGGAAAATAGTGAGGTAAATGTTTACTTGTTCTCCGAAAATTACGGTTCAGACCTTGAAGTTATCGGTAGCCACTGCCCAGTTCTTGAGAAAATACTTGATAAGCTAAGAAACAAGTTTTCCGTTAGAATGTTGAACATAGGGTCTTTAGGAGGGCTTTTAGCGATAAAGAGAGGTGAGGCAGACATTGCTGGACTACACCTACTTGACCCGGAAACAGCCCAATACAACATTCCATTTATTAGAAAATACAATGTTAAAAATGCCGTATTAGTTAAGGGGTACTTTAGAGAACAGGGAATAATTATTCCCAAAGGTAATCCTCATAAAATTAGAGGTTTTGAGGACATCATAGACAAAAATGTTAGGTTCATAAATAGGAATAAGGGTTCCGGAACAAGGGTTCTCATAGACATTTTAATTAGCAAAATAGCTGAGAAGAGAGGAGTAAGTGCTGAGGATATTAAAAGAAGAATTGATGGCTACTGGATTGAAGCGAAAACACACTTCGCCGTTGCTTCAGCCGTAAAATACGGAAGAGCTGATGTAGGCGTGAGTTTAAGATTTATTGCTGAAATTTATGGTCTCGAATTTATACCTTTAAGAGAGGAGGAATATGACTTCCTAATATCTCTAGATGCCTTAAATGAAGAACCTGTCAAAGAATTCATAGAATATTTACGTTCAAGGGAATTCATAGAAATATTAAATAAAACCCCGGGCTATAGGCCGAAGGACGGCATCGGTGAAATAGTTAGGATAAATCTTTAACGTCTATTACCTTTCCAGTTCTAACTTTACAATACTTTTCAGGATACTTTGACTGAATATACTCCTTAATTTCTAGTCCGCTGCAGTGTGCTGGACATATCTTATCTGTAAATTTAGCTAACTCATCTATAGTGTAAGGCGGTGGTCCATGAAAACCCCCTATAATTAGAAAAAGTTTTTCCATCATAAGTTCTTCAAGCGCCTTTCTAGCAATATTCACCACCCCTGGATGAGAGCACCCTACTAAAAGCACTAATCCCTTATCTTCAACTTTAACCGCTAATGATGTTTCGTAGAAGTTCTCCCAGGCTTTCAAAGGACTTATTACGTAAGCGTCATGAGCTACCCTTTCCGTTTCTCTGATGATGATAGGTCTGAGCCCGGCTCTTTTAAGATACTCTCCTCCAGGCGGCGTGAAGACTTTAAGATAAGGTTTTTTAAGACCAACTAATGTAAATCCACCGTAATGGTCTCTATGATGGTGGCTTAAAACCGCAAAGTCAAGATCCTCCAGTTTTAACCCTAGCCTTTCTAGGTTATACTGGAGGACTAATGGGTTTGTATTGGCGTCAAAAAGAGCTCTCCAATATTCTGTCACTAAGTAAATACTTAATCCCCAGTCATTCAGAAATCCAGGATATCCTTCATTATCTACAACAACATATATTTTAAGATTTTTTACCATGGCTATATTACACAAGTAAAATTAGAGCACACAGTACCTTATAAATGGTTTCTTAAAATCGAAAGCCTATTAAACATCAACTTTATTAATAAGAGAGAAAAATGTTTGTTTAGTCCGTACGTGCAAGTTCAAGCATTCTTCTATGTTCTTCTGGTGTAAGTCTTCTCTTAAGGAAGAGTCTTGTGCTGAAATATCTTGCAGCATAGTCTGGTAGCATTGTTACTACTTTACCGTCTTTTATGTTGAATTTTTCTGCGGCTTTAATTGCTGCTACGACGTTCGCTCCAGACGATATACCTACGGCTAATCCTTCTAGTCTAGCTATTTTCCTTGCCATTTCTATGGCTTCGTCACTACTTACAAGAACGAAGTCGTCAATTACGTCTACATGGTTTTGTATTATTACTGGAACGAATCCGTCGCCTATACCTTCTATTTCATGTCTTCCCCAAGCCTTCCCTTTCTTCCAGAACCAGTATGCTGCTGTTGGGCATTCAGCAGGTTCCATAGCTACAACTTTAATGTTCGGGTTTGCTTCTTTGAGCCTTTTACCTACGCCTACAAGTGTTCCTCCGGTACCTATGCCTGCTGTAAACAATCTTATTTCTTTTGGATCAAGCTGTTCTATTATTTCCTTACCCGTTGTTTCGTAATGTCCTTTAACGTTGGCTTCGTCATCCCATTGCTCCGCTACGAAGTATTTTTCGGGGTTTTCTCTAGCTAGTTTTCTAGCGTATTCTAGGGCGCCCATAGCATCGCTTTCTCCCCCCGGAGTGTAGATTAGTTCGGCGCCGTAAAGCATGTCGAGAAGTTTTCTTTCGTAGCTCATTTCCACAGGCATTACGATTACTATTTTGTAGCCCATATATGCGCCTAATCCTGCAAAGGCTATTCCTGTATTACCTGTTGTTGGCACTAAAATAGTCATTCCGGGTTTCAGTTTACCTTGTTTTTCAGCTTCCTTAATTATATAGTAGGCCATTCTATCCTTTACACTACCAGTTGGGTTCATGAATTCGCATTTCGCCCATATTTCGAATGGATAGTTCTTATCTATTTTCGCTAATCTAACCATTGGCGTATTTCCTATAAGCTCAAGCACATTATTAGCTACACGAAGCGACATTTACGAACAGACACCCCCTTCCTTCAGAATCTACAATCCTTCTAGAGGATAAAGATTTATAAAAAGTTGTTTATCATTACGTGGTTGCCCGTGCCCGTTAGTTTAGATATTTTAGCTACCTGGGCTGCTTATGATTAGTGTAGGCTCAGGCTTTCCCTTCATTCCTTCTTGGGTTTGCATCTGGATCGGGGGCCTTCGGAGCATCCATCGAACCACAGTGCCCCACATCTCTGGTTGGCTGGGAGTTGGGGGCATTCGCCTTGATGACGGATGAAACCCTGACCGAAAAGCGGACTAAAAGGGATGAGCCGATGACCAAAAACATATAAAGAGGCGAACTCTAGACTCTAGCGACCACTCTAACTGTTCCCCGCCTACGGTTTTCGTAGGGTGGTTCATTACGGTTTTTCCCGGCTAAGTAGAGCGGGTATCGGAAACCAGGGGTCGCCAATAAGCTCATAAGCACTATGAACCTATAAGTTTACCGAGCACGCCTCAAGACACACAACATCAGCATACCCAATACCATTCAAAACAAGAAGAAACATGCAAAAACCTATAGAGACCCAAAAACCAGAAATAGTTCCTCTATCCTCATTCCCCCAGCTCCTAAGTAGAGTAGGTTTGTGAGGCAAATTTAATAAGCTTAGCTTCAAGAAAAACTAAAGAAACACCATGGAAGGAGAGCAAAGGTAATCATAATAATAGAGCCAGAGTAATGCTAAGTATCCGCTTCCTTAAACCGTATCGCTCCATATATTTTTGTTTCATTGTGATAGGGTTTTCATTGGTTCCCGCCTTGCCCGGAGGGCTCACCCCAGGATGTTCATCCCGTAGGTTCATGGGTGAGGGTCGAGCCCAACGGCACAAGGCTCCCATCTACGTTATATCCAGCGGGGCTTGAAGCAAAGCCCCTACCACCCCGCATACTCATGAAAAACATTAGCACACCACACTGTAAACATTATTGCCTAAAGTAGAACAATATGAAAAGCTACAGTTCAATGTTTCTGCTTCAGTAGCTAAAGAAACCGAAACACCATTACTCACTAAATAGTCTCTATAGCCATGGTCCATGGTTCTAAATAGAACTTGTATTGAAGGTTTAAATGGTTAATGAAAACTATGATCGGATGTTTGAACGTTTAAACAGAAAGCTATGTTTTGAATGTAAGGTTTATAAAAGGCTTTGTTTTTAAATGTTTTTAGTGGTTTTAAATGAACTTTACTTTGCCCCCATTTTACATACATGACTTCATATATGATTTTGTAGTGGCTATTCCTGCAGCTATAGTTATATGTGCTGCTGTCTTAGGTACTAAAAAGCTAAGTAATCCTTGGGTCAATAGGAAGATAATTCATTTATCAGCTACACCAGCAATACTAATGTACCTTTACATCTTCAGGGAACCCTATGCCTTCTTTGTGTACAGCCTAATTATTACAGTACTTCTTCTCATTCACCATGTAAAACGAAGTATTATGGGTTGGTTTCAGTTTGAAAACAATCTAGGCGAAGTATACTTTACAATAAGTTTTGCCATACTCTCCTTAATATTTTGGCATGCTAGAAATGTTGGTGCAGCAATAATGCTTTTCATGGCTGTAGGCGATGCTATAACAGGTATTGTGAGATCAAGGGTTTGTAAAAGGAGATGCAAGCATTGGATAGGAAGCTTAGCTATGCTCGTTTCAACAGTTATAATAGGCTATATTCTAGTAGGCACTATAGGAATAATTTTAGCAGTTCTAGCCACACTTTTTGAAAGACAAGGGACTATTGACGACAATATTTCGGTACCGCTAATTTCATCAATAACATATTTTATAATAACACTACTTGGAACATGAGCTAAATAGAGTATTTATTCTTACCGTTAGAGCATCTATAAGTACGTTTTTCGCACTTTAAAAGTACTGTTTATCGTACATTGTATTTCTCGAAAAGCTTAAGTATACTTCATAGGCCAGCATTTCACAAGAACATGAGGCGCTGATGTTAATGGGCGAAAACCCTGTTCTCTTCGAAGATCTGTTTCCCTTCAAGCTCCCTCCAAGATTTAGCACTGAAGCTTTGAAACATGAAATACGCATTACAGATACTACTTTAAGAGATGGTCAGCAAGGTTGGAGACCATTTACTGTTGAAGAATCTCTTAAAATCTATGAGCTACTTCATGAGCTTAGCGGACCTAAAGGTGTTGTTTATAGCTCTGAAATCTTCCTTTACACAAATAAGGATAGGGAAATTGCTCGTAGAATTAAGGATTTAGGTTATGATTATCCCAAACCTATTGCCTGGATAAGAGCAACATTTAACGATTTGAAACTTGTTTGGGAAGCCAAATTTGATGAAGCAGTTATTTTAACTTCAGTTTCCGATTACCATATTTACTATAAGCTTCGTTTAGATAGGAGGAGAGCTGAAGAAAAATTCCTCTCCGTTATTGAGGAAGCTTTAAAATCAGGTCTCACAGTTAGAATGACTTTAGAGGATATTACACGCTCCGATATTTACGGTTTCGTAATTCCCTTCGTAAGGAAAGTGTTAAGGTTAGCTGAAAAATATGGTTCGAAAGTAATAATTAAGGTAGCGGATACGTTAGGTGTTGGTTTACCTTTTGAAAACGCACCTTTACCTAGAAGCATACCTAGGATAATAAGGGCTTTAATAGAAGATGCAGGTGTTCCGAGTTCGCAAATAGAATTCCACGGACATAACGATTTCCACCTTGTTGTAGCTAATCATTTGGCCGCGTGGCTCGCTGGAGCATCACTATCTAACTGTACACTCCTGGGGATAGGTGAAAGAGCAGGTAATTGCCCGTTAGAAGCTATGGCTTTACTTTACATACAACTTAAAGGTACAACTGACGGTATGAACTTAAAAGTACTACCTAAAATCAAGAAGTTCTTCGAAGAAATAGGATACTATGTTCCAGAGTTTCAGCCAATAGTTGGAGCTAATGCTTTTAGGACTAAGGCTGGAATACATATTGACGGGTTAATGAAGAATCCGCAGGTATACCTACCATACGATCCTAACGCTGTCCTAGGTGTACCATACACTATAGCTATAACACCGTATTCTGGTAGAGCAGGTATCATGTATTGGCTAACCTCTGTTTTCGGATCTAACGGATGGATTAGTTTGAAGAATGATCCGAGACTCAACAAGCTTTACGAGGAAATTCTCGAAATATTTAAGACTGGTAGAACTATGCCTTTAACCGATATTGAAATGTTCATGTTAGTTAAAAAACATATACCAGAAATTGTTGAGAAATACAGAAGCCGCTTACCAGCGCATTTAAGAGGACTCGTAGAAAATGTCAGGACAAACAATGGCTGAGAAAATACTTTCCCATGCTGCGGGAAAAAATGTTTCACCAGGAGAATTCATCATAGCGAACGTAGATCTTGTTTTTGCGCATGATGGAACAGCATTATTAGCAATAGATGTTATGAAGGAAGAGCTGAAAAGAGAGAAAATATTCGATAAAAACAAAGTAGTTTTCATAATAGACCATGCTGCACCAAGCCCAGCAGTTGGTATGTCAATAGTTCATAAAACTATGAGGGCTTTCGCTAAGAAACATGGAATAAGAATTTACGATGTAGGAAACGGCATATGCCACCAAATACTTCCGGAAAACGGACACATAAAACCTGGAATGGTCGTTATTGGAGCTGATTCCCACACAGTAACTCACGGTGCTTTCGGCGCTTTCGCTACAGGTGTTGGAAGCACAGACGCCGCCATAGCGATGGTTACGGGTAAGATTTGGTTAAGGGTTCCTGAAACATTAAAGATAGTTGTTGATGGAGAAAAGAAACCATGGATAATGGGTAAGGACATAATATTGCATATAATAGGTTCCTTAGGGAGCGATGGAGCAAATTACATGGCAGTAGAATTCCATGGTAAAGTAATTAAAGAGCTAAGCATTGATTCCAGAATGACATTAACAAACATGGTTGTTGAAATGGGGGCTAAGGCCGGACTAATACCAGTTGATGAGAAAACTATTGAATGGCTCAAACCCAGGGTTAGTGGTGAATTAAAGAAGATAGTACCGGATAGTGATACAAAATACTATGAAACACTACATTACGACATAACGGATCTTGAACCCCAAGTTGCAGTACCTCCGAACGTAGATAATGTGAAATCCATCAGTGAAGTTGAAGGCTTAGAAATAGACCAAGTATTTATAGGTTCATGTACTAATGGCAGATTCGAGGATTTCTATATTGCAGCAAAAATACTTAAAGGAAAAAGGATCGCACCAAACGTTAGATGCATAGCAATACCAGCATCAAAAAGAGTTTATGGTGAAATATTGAAGTCCGGTATTGCAAACATACTTTTAGAAGCAGGATGTGTAATAGGTCCACCAACATGCGGTCCATGTGTTGGAGCCCACATGGGTATCCTGGGACCCGGAGAAATTGCTGTTTCCACATCTAACAGAAACTTCCCCGGAAGAATGGGTGATAGAACAAGTAAAGTATATTTGGTTTCACCTGCTACAGCAGCTGCTTCAGCGGTTAAGGGTAAACTTTCTGATCCAAGAGATTTCTTCTAAAACAATCTATGGGTTATGTTAGAAATGGTTATTAGGGGTCGTGTTTGGAAATTTGGAGATAACGTTAATACGGATAACATAATTCCTGGAAGATACAAGTTTAAAACTCAAAATCTAAATGAACTAGTACAGTATGTTCTAATAGACTTAAACCCTGAATTCGCAAAGAAGGTTAAGAAAGGAGACATAATAGTTGCAGGTAGAAATTTCGGTTACGGGTCAAGCAGAGAGCATGCACCAAGACTACTTAAACTTGCAGGTGTAGGAGCAGTAGTAGCTAAGTCATTTGCTAGAATATTCTTCAGAAACGCAATAAACATAGGGCTACCGGTAATTATAGCTCCGGAAGTATATGATAAAACAGATGAAGGAGACATTATGGAAGTTAATTTAGAGAAAGGCATAATTAAGAATTTAAGTAAAAACCTAACGTTTAAGTTTAAACCGTATCCCAGAGAAATCATGAAGATTGTTCTTGAAGGTGGCGTAATAGAGTACTACAGAAAACATGGTGTTTTCCCATGGGAGGAAAGTACAAAGTAGCTGTTATTGAGGGAGATGGTGTAGGGCCTGAAATAGTAAGAGAAGCAATAAGATTACTGAACGAAGTAGGCTTTAACGCTGAATACATTAAGATAAATGCTGGCCTCAAATACTATGAGGAAACAGGAAAGACCATAGAGGATGGAGCATTAGACATTATCAGGAAAACTCATGCCCTAATTAAAGGACCTATAGCTACCCCTTTAGGCCCCGGAACGTATAGGAGCGTGAATGTGTGGTTAAGGAAGCAACTTGGTCTATATGCTAACGTTAGACCCTTCAGAAGCTATAGAGGAATATCTCTTAAAGAACTAGACATTGTTGTTATTAGGGAAAATACTGAAGGAGCATATTCTGGTGTTGAAGAGAAAATACCCGAAGGAGCAGTAACCTATAGGATAATAACTAGGGAGGCTACTGAGAAAATAGTTAGATTTGCTTTCGAATATGCTAGAAAATATGGTAGGAAGAAAGTTACCGTTGTGCATAAAGCAAATATTTTGAAGGAATCGGATGGTTTATTTAGAAACATATTCTTCGAAATAGCTAGGGAATACCCGAACATAGAGTCTGATGAAGTAATAGTTGATGCTGCAGCATATAAGCTTGTAAAAAGACCGCATCTTTTCGACGTAATGGTCACTCCCAATCTTTACGGGGACATACTTTCAGATCTCGTAGCGGGAGTGGTAGGGGGGCTGGGTCTCTGCGGTTCAGCACAAATAGGCGACAATTATGCAGCTTTCGAACCAGTACATGGAACAGCAGTTACCGTTGCTGGTAAAGGTATAGCAAACCCTATAGGGGAAATTAAGGCGGCATCACTTATGCTCAAATGGCTAAGTGAAAGACATGGTGATGGAAAACTTAGGAGAATTCATGAGGCTT
>JAGGUY010000050.1 GCA_021158265.1 Thermoprotei archaeon | reverse complement strand
CTAGCAGTTTACGTTATAGCAGGTATTATTGGTGGATCGTTTCTTGAATTAAGCGATGAAGTGTTAATGCTGTTGGGACAGTTTAACTATCTCGTATTAAAGTATGGATGGTATTTTCAACTATTAACTGCGATGTTCGTACATGTCAATATAGTTCATCTAGCATTTAACATGTTTTGGCTTTACATATTAGGAACCCAATGTGAACTAACATTCGGAGCTAGAAGGTATTTGGCAATATATTTTGTTAGTGGGTTCTTCGGGAATATATTAACTCTTTATCTTTTACCTCCAGGAACAGTTAGTGCTGGAGCTAGCGGTGCTGTTTTCGGAATTTTCGGTTCACTTATGGCCTATAGCGGGTTTACACGTAGGAGCATGTTTGCTTCAATAGTTTACGCAATATTCATACTGGTTTTGAACGCAGGATTCGGGGTTAATGTCGTGGCACATTTTGGAGGTCTTCTTTCAGGATTCATTTTAGGATACGTTTACACTAAAAGAGCAAAGATGCTCTATGGTGTTTGAAGGTTTAGAACAGAAATGTTCGAAGCTGTAGGATTTTAAGAATAAATTTCTAAAATGAATTCATGGTGTAACATTATGGACGAAAAGAACATAGTGCTTGGACTAGTTGTGGCATTAATACTCGTACTAAGCCTGTTAACGTCAACAATACCTCCCAATATTCCATCGACAACATCAACCGCACATTCTACAGTGTCTTCCATAGTAACAGATCAAACTACCCATGCAGCTATGAACACTGTAAATGGTAACGCTACGGAAATTCAGGTAAACACGTTTAACACCTACAATGAGCTCGTAGAATTTATGAAATCATCTATTAAACCTAAGCAGCCCTTACTACCTTTCGCTAGAGGAGATGTTGTTTTCGCACTAGACGTAGTACCCACGCCAACCCCCCTCTTAATGCTAGAATCCTCTAAAAGCACGGTGGCCCCCGCCACAGTAACAGTGCCTACCACAACTGCTGCCTTAGCTAAGTCGCCCCCGGAATACTCTAAAACTAATGTTCAAGTTGAAGGTGTTGATGAGCTTGATTATGTTAAAACCGATGGCGAATACATATATGTTGCAAGAGACAATACAGTGTACATTGTTAGAGCCTATCCCCCAGACATAGCCTCCTTAATTTCAAAAATTCAGGTAGACGGGATGGTTAAGGGATTATTTGTTGAAAACAGGAGGCTAATCATAGTTTACTTTGAGAAACAAGCTCCACTAACAATAACCTACACTATAGTCAAGGAGAACATTGTTGTACCTCCTCCATACAAGTTTGCTCCTAAAGTAGTTATTGAAATATACGATGTTTCTACTCCGGAATCACCGGTGAAAATTGGGGAATACTCAGCTTATGGCTCATTTGTTGCTTCTAGGCTAAGCAACAACGTGGTTTATGTTATTTTGCAGTATCCAGCAATCCTTTATAAAGACTTCGTTCCATTACCTATAGTTAATAATGAAGTTGTTCCTCCAAGCGAAATAAGATATTTCTGTAAAGATTACTCCTACGTTTTTACAATAATTCTCGCCATAGACGTAGAAAATGCGGAATCCAATGAGGAAGTGTTTCTAACAGGATCTTCAGCTAGAATATACATGTCAAAGAAGAACCTCTACATTCTCTCAATAAAATACCCCGACTATAGGGAGGTTTACGTTAAAGCATTAGACATAATCTTAGAGGATGCCCCGGAGAACGTTAAAGAAACCGTTAATAAGATTATGGAGTTAAATGTTGATGAATATTTGAAGTATAAGCTTATTGCTGAAGTCGTTAGTGACTACTTTAACAAACTATCTTCGGCTAAAAGAAAAGAGATTATGGAGAACGTATTTAATGAACTAAGGGAGTTTATGAGGGAGAGAACTGTTATCTACAGATTCTCGATTAATGGGCTGGAGATTAAGGCTGAAGCCAAAGGCGAGATTCCAGGGAAAGTTCTAGATCAGTTTTCAATGGACGAATTCGAAGATTACTTTAGAGTTGCAACCACAGAAACAATATATGAACCATATGCTCCACCGAAAACCGTGAATAACGTTTACGTTTTAAACATGAATCTTGAAATCGTAGGTAAGCTTGAAGATTTAGCTTTGAACGAGAAAATCTATGCGGCAAGGTTTTCGGGGACAAAGTGTTATCTTGTCACGTTTAGACGTGTTGATCCGCTATTTGCAATAGACCTTTCAAACCCAAGAGAACCTAAGGTTCTAGGGTTCCTTAAGACACCTGGTTTCTCAGAGTATCTTCATCCATTCGGAGACCGCTACCTTATAGGTATTGGTAGAGCAGCCGACAAATACGGTAGAATTAGAGGATTGAAAATAGCATTGTTCGACATATCGGATCCCGAGAATCCCAGAGAAGTTTCGAACATTACCTTAGAAGGCTTAGGACTGTGGACGCCAATACTTAGTGACCATAAGGCTTTCATGATAAACGAGAACAAATCCTACTTTGCAGTTCCAGTTAGAGGCAGAATAGAGGGAATATACATTATAGGCGTAAACAACGGGAAACTTCTGATTAAGGGATTCATCAGTTTAAAGGACCCAATAAGAACAATATACATTGAAGATTTCATATACGGTATTTCGCTATGGAAAATAAAGATAGTTGATGACACAACAATTTCCGAGATAAAAACGATAAGTTTAGCTTAAACAATATTTGTCCTCTTTTCTTCTACCTACCGTAATTTGTGGTAAGGCTTAAGTTAGTATTTTAACACACACCAACTATGGTAGCTTAGAGTATCGGCGACGGTAATGTCCTATGAAAAATGTTGAATGGTGGAAGAAGCCGGTTAGAGTTTTCCAGTTTAACCTTGAAGACCCATACGGTTTCTTCATTAAGAAATTCGATGCGGAAACGTTGGTTAATTTAGCTAGAAGAATGAGAGCAAATGTCCTAGTTATTTTTGCACGAGATGCTTGGGGTAGGAGACTTTATCTCAGAGGTAAGGTTGCACCTCAACATCCTAGGCTTACTGAGAAATCGAGTGTTGAAAAGCTCGTTGAAGAAGCTAGAAAGTTCGGCATAAAAGTTGTAATTATGATTGCGCATACAGCCAACAAGTACATGTATGAGAAACATCCTGATTGGGCTCAAGTTAACGCTAAAGGAGAAGTCATAGTTTTAGAACATATTCCATCGGAATTCAAGATTAGAAGCCCTCAATGGCCTCTTCTCTGCATAAATTCACCGTATATTCAATATTTAGAGGAAGAAGTTAGTGAAAGTATTAAGGCAACAAATCCTGACGGAGTACTTTTAGATTCATTTAGGTACCAACCTGACTTCAACAAGGCATGTTATTGTGATTATTGCCAAATAGCGTTCACTAAGGAGACTGGTCTTGAGCTTCCTGAAGAGGAGAATTGGGAGACTATGGAGTGGAGGGAGGCTTGGAAATGGCGTTATAGAGTTGTTGTTAGAGCTATAGCTAGGCTTAGAAACATTGTTAAAAAATACAATCCAAATCTAGTTTACATGTACAATAGTCATCCAGCGGGATGGGCTGGTAGAGCTAATAAGGTTGTTGAAGACCTTAGAGACATCATAGACGTAGTTTTTGCCGAATGTAGTGAAGCGGACCATCAACCGCCAGGGTTCATATCCGAAATGGTTAGGTTAACTAAGGCTATGAGCGGAGGAAAACCTGTTTGGGCATCTAGAAACGCCTTCTACATGTACAGAACAGTTACGTCAGCAACACCTATTATTGTTAAGCAGGGCCTTAGGGAAGCACTTATAGCCGGAGGATCACCATGGGTACTATTCTTCTCATCAACATTAACCCAGGACTCTAGGGTTTTAGACGCCGTTGCCGAAGTTTATAAGGAAATAGAGGAAATGGAAGACTATCTCATAGGCCTCGAGGAAGTAAAGTATGTAGGTATTGTAGCTTCAAACGCTACAAGAGACTGGTACGGTAAAAGCAATCCAGCAGTTTACGTTGATGAAACAAGAGGATTCTACTATGCACTAGTAAACCAACATATACCAGTAGGGTTCATTGCAGATACAGATCTTGCTAATGTAGAAAAACTTTCACAATATTCAACAGTAATACTAGCGAATACAGCATGTGTTTCGGACAAATCAATTGAGGCATTGAAGAAATATGTGGAGGAAGGTGGAGGAGTAGTTGCAACATATCAAGCAACAACATTAGATATGGATGGTGTTGATAGGGAAGATTTTGGAATTTCAGAACTTCTAGGAGCACATTATGAGGGAGTACTTAGCCTCCCATGGAGCTACGTTATACTTGAGAGAAATGGCTTCAAAAAAGTACATAACATTGTGCCGCTCGGCGACATGGATTACGCATTTAAAAATAAAAGGAGTGAAGAAGGATTAGCTAACCAGGTTAGAGCTAAAGTTGAAAGCGAAAAAGTAAAGGTAATAGGCAGAATAGCTCTTGCCGCAGCAGACTACGGATTCGAATACACCCTAGGTAGAAGTACCCCGCCTATAGGAATAGAGACCATGGAACCATCAATAATAGTTTCCGAGGACAAAGTGTTCTATTTCTCATTCCAACTAGGAAGACATTACTGGAGAATAGGACATCCAGACTACCTAAACATGATAGTTGAAAGCACACTCTACGTAGCAAAGGACCCGCCACCAATAGAAACAAACGCTCCAGAAACGGTTGAAGTAAGCTTGTTTAAGAGGGATAACGAATTATACTTTATTCACTTACTCAACCACACCTATAACCAACGAATACTCTCAATACCCATGGGCGCAAGTAGACAGACACTACCTGGATATAGTCAGCCCTACGCTGTCCATCCACCTAGAAGAGTAAATCCGATAAGTAACATTAGAATAAAGCTTAAGCTAGGAAAGGATTGGGAAGAAGCAAAAATAGTTTTGCCGCTAAGGAAAGCTGAGAAGAAAGTAAAAATAAAGAATAACGAAATCTCATATACCTTACCTATTTTGAACGAGTATGAGGCAATAGTTATAGAGAAAACATACTAAAATGGGGTGATTTAGACTATTAGACCAGAAATTTTTGCGGCAGCATTCCTTGTAGTAGGCTTACTTATGGGCGCACTTATCGGAAGCCAAGTTTCCCCTAGAACAGTAACTAAGTCCGTTACAAAAATCGAAACTAAAACACTTCTTAGTACAATAACTAAAACCATTTCTAAGGAAACTACAATCTTTGCAACAAAAACAACAACATTAACGCTTACAAAAACACTTACACTAACCTTAACTAAGAAAATAACCTTTACGAAAACTGTTCCCCCATGGAACTATGTCGGTACAATCATATATGCTAATGAACCCTTCATTTTAAATCCAGGCGAGCATAGGGTAGATGTTGTTCATATACAAGAATATTATGGAGTAAATATACAGGTTAACGCATCTTCAGACGTTAGCATATATGTCTTCAATATAACAAACTATGCTCTATGGCTTCACAGAGAAAATGTTTCAGCAGTCTACGCTAAAACATCAAGGGAAATTAATGTAACATTTACTGTGCCATCATCAGGCTATTATGTGATTGTTTTAGAGAATACTGGGGAACAAAGTATTATAGTAATGCATTATAAGGTTGTAATTTTAGGAAGAATAGTTAAAGGTTTATAAGCACATTATTCGCTCTTGTAAAGTACATAGACGAAAATGGTCCATCCAATAGTTTCAATAGTTTGTGCTATTAGGTACTGACTATTAACGATAACTTTTATAGCCGAGTCAATATATGATCTGTAAATACCTGCCGATGTTATTAGAAGTAGGAATAGCAGTAATCCCTTATGAAATCTTGAATTAGTTAGCCTTGTCCACTCAATAAGTAGGGTTAATGCGACCATCTGTAATAACACCTTCAACCCTAAGAAGCATAGGAATATTGATTTCAAAATAAGCTCTAAAGGAAGCATCCTTACACCTCATTCTCTCTAATTAAAGCAACAATTGTTTTACCAGCTATTTTACAATTAACATTTTTGAAAACGCTTTTAATTATTTCACAAAGTATGTTAGCAAAGATTTCACTATATGTAGAAGCTTTAACAACTATTCTGTCTCCAAAATCTCTTACGCCATAAGTATCTATTCTCCCTTCGGTCTTTAGAATTTTAAGAACATCATTAACTAGCTGTGGTGAAACTTTTTCACCATAATCTCTTCCATAAATCCATAGGAGTTTAGCTAATATTATGTGCTTTAAGAATTCAACATACTTTCTCTTCTCAACAATATCCTTAGCTATGTGACTCAGTATTAAATCATATTCTTCGGCTGGAATATGTATCGTTTTCGAAATACCCATTTTTTCATGCGCAATCATCGCTTCAACATAGTTCCTTATGAGGACGGTAAGGCCAATACCCAACTCATTTGCTTTCTGACTTAACATTTTAACTATTCTTTCATCTAACCTTATGCTTACAAGAACCTTAGGCATAACGTTGTACCCTAATGTTACACAGTAAACTCTAAGTCACCGTCTCCTATATTTCCTATTTCTCTCAAGAACTCTCTTCGTATCTTCAACCATTTCATCAACAGTTAAAATGTCCCTTCTAAATCCTAGATCTGTGAGCGCTTGTGCAAGCCTAGTTATTTGCGGCGGCTTAACAAATGCTTTAGCAAGAACATCTGTTCTCGTAAACGCGATACGTGTAGGCTCATCAAGTATTTTTCTACCATTAGCTAGCACTACTGTTCTATCAGCATATCTCGCAACGATTTCCATTTCATGAGTTATGATTATTATCGTATGGCCAAGCTTATTGAGATGTTTAAGGAAATCCATTATCTCAATTGATTGTTTAAAATCTTGACCTGTAGTGGGTTCGTCAACAATTATTGTTTTAGGTCTAAGTGCAAGTATTGATGCAATAGCTACTCTTTGCCTTAACCCCTTAGGTAAGAAGAAGGGTGATTCATTTAGATATTCTTCGCTTAACCCAACTATCTTTATCGACTCCATAACTCTTTTCCTAACCTCTTCCTCAGGTAACATAAGGTTTCTTGGTCCGAAAGCAACTTCATCATAGACAGTCATATTGAAAAGCTGGTGATCTGGGTTTTGGAAAACATAGCCAACATGTGTTGCTAGCTGATGTATTGAAGCTTTTCTCGTATCCATACCGTAAACTATAACTCTACCTTCAGTAGGCTTTAAAAGACCTGCTATTAGCTTTGCTAATGTAGTTTTTCCTGAGCCATTCTGCCCTATGAACGCCACGAATTCTCTATCATATATTTCAAGATCAACATTAACTAAAGCTACTGTTCCGTCAGGATACGTGAAAGATACATTTTCAACCTTTATTACAGCGTTTTTCTCTGAGCTCATTTCGTAATACCCCTTATAGACTCTCTAACCGCTTTCACTGATTCATCAAATGTTAAAGGTATTGAGCCTTCGTATATTCCGAACTTCCTTAGCTTATCTATGTAAACCATTGCTTCCGGAGGGAACACGTAATGCTTCAAGAGAAAATCTATGTCATCAAAGAATTCTTTAGGGGGAGCATCCTTCAATATTTCCCCATTGTATATGAGAATCATTCTATTAGCTAATGGAGCTATATCCTCAAGTCTATGTTCAATAACTATTATTGTTGCATTATAGCTTCTCTTAAGCTCCTTCAAAACATTAAGGACCTCAGTTTTCCCTATAGGATCAAGCATTGATGTTGGTTCGTCAAGTATTAGTACTTCGGGTTTCATAGCTATTACAGCGGCAATAGCGACTCTCTGCTTCTGCCCTCCACTTAGTTCGTAAGGTGGTTTTTCAAGAAACTCCTCACTTAGACCAGTTATTTTCATAGCCCACTTTATTCTTTTTTCGATTTCTTCAACTGGTAGTCCAAGATTTTCAAGACCAAAGGCTATTTCTTCTTCAACAGTCATTGTTAGAAATTGGCTCTCCGGATCTGAGAAGACAAATCCAACTTTCTTAGAAATGTCTCCGGTACTATATTTCTTAGTGTCCATTCCTGCTACTATTACGTCACCTTTCATGAACCCTTTGTAGTTGTTTGGTATTAGGCCGTTCATTGACATGGCTAACGTTGTTTTACCTGATTCGTTAGGTCCGACGATAGCTATGAATTCTCCAGGATAAATTTCCAAGTTTATGTTTTTAAGTGCCCAATTCTTTCTACCTTCGTATTTCCACCATAAATTCGTAATCTTAATTATAGGTTTGTTTGACATTACGTTTTAACCTCGAAGAAGCGTGATAGGATCTTTAACAATATTGAGTTATGTAGGCTCATGTATGGTGTGAAGTATTTCAGGTAAAGTATTAAGGTAAGAATACTTATCATAACGATTACTGCGACGTAATCTTTAGCTTGAAACTTATATTTGCTAACAATGTAATCTGTCCTTTTATAGCCTCTAACCCCTGTGAATTTGAATCCTCTGGATTCTAATGCGTTACTTACTTCGTCCGTTCTGCGCAATGCTAATGCGACAAGAGGCACTATGTACATTCCGAACTTCTTAATCTTCTGGGCTAAAGGTAGAGCTTTAATGTCTAATGCTCTTGCTTTTTCAGCTTCACGTATAGTATTGAAATCTATTATCGATAATCCTATGGATCTAAACGCTAATCCCACAGTATAGGCAATTACGTAAGGTAGTTTTAGGGCTCTAATTCCTACAATAACGTCCCTTTCTCTAGCTACCGAGAGGAAGAATATTATGACGAGAATTGCGAAGAACATTCTCAAATATATTACGAAAACCATCATTATGTTCTCCCATGAAATAATTATTGGTCCTATCTTTGTTATGACATGATATCCTGGCATGTATCCTCCGAAGAAAGTGTATGCTATAAATATTATCCAGAAAATGTTTAGCATTATTGCAGTATAGTATTTGAGTATTCTAAGGGGGACTCTGGCTATCACGAAAATTATTATCATTACTATTGCTCCGATAAGGTTCCATTCTGGAGGATCTATGAGTAATGGGTAAGCTGAAACTATGAGTAGGAAAAAAGTTTTGATTAGTGGGTGGAATTTGTGCATTGGGGATTCTAGTGGCAGGTAACCTAGTAGTGTTCTACGCATTTTCACTACTTTACTGCTGGTACTCAACTATGACATCTCCATAAGCTTTAAGCCCACCAGCCCTTGCAGAAAACTCTGTGCCTTATAACTACTGGTGAAAGAGCTTTCAACAGTATAGCTCCGAAAACTAGTGCTGGAACACCGTTTCCAATAACCCATCCGCTGAAGAACAAGGGTACGCTAGCTACAGTTATTAAGCCGAACCATTGAAGCGCAGTTACAGCCCATAATGCCCCTAGGAAGTTGTTAACTACAACAGCTGACCATATGAAATGTACCCAGTCTCTACCTGTTCTAAGTCTAGGATCAACTTTAAATGCTCTAAACACCCATGCCGGTAGGAACCCTTGGATAAAGTTTGATGGGAAATAGGCTACTGAAACATACAATGGCGCTCCAGCAAGAGAATTTGAAATGAATGGGAACAATGCTCCGGCAAGAACACCCCACATACCGAACCATATTCCACCCACTGCTTGAACAGCGACGCCAGGCCAAAAACCTGTAACACCGTATCCTAAAGGTATAGCTATGCTACCGAAGGTCCCTGCAACAGCACCAACACCTATTAGTAATGCGAAAACAGCTATGTGAGCGCTTGTAGGCTTTCTTATCTCACCCTCCTTGATAGTCCAGATTTCCTGAGGTGTTAGCTGAGGAGCAGCCATAAATTAAACACCTATGGCGAAAACGTTGCTTCTGAAATACTTACAACACTAAACAATTATAAGCGTGCGTATTACAGTGTAGTACGAAGCTTAAAGTTTCCGGGAAGACTAGAGAGTTTCTCAAGATGCTTCCTAACATCAGACAATAACATGTTGTAATATGTGGAAATCACTTTTACATTGTAAAATTCACGAACATTGCTTTCAGAAAGGATTTTTGAAGGGGAAGTAATGTTTCCATCATAAATTATTGCTACTAAATAATCTAAAATCTGAACACCTTTCACACCTTTAACATTCAAGAATAAGCGCTTCGACGGAACGATATACCCTTTACATCCCTTACCCTTCACCTTTAAAACAAGGACATTAACTCTTTGGTCCATCATACTACCTCGCATGCCATATAAGTTAATTTTATACACCTAATTATTCCTACTTACGCTAAGAGAGAAGAGGTAGGCTCTATGATGTATTTAGCTGTGGCGGAAGATTCTGAGCTCTCAAAAATTATTGAGAGAATGGTCTTTGAAACACTTAGGAAAAGGGAGGAAATAAGGTGTTGTAAAAAAGCGTTTGAAAGTGAAATAGAAATCTATAGTGTTAAAGATCTAGAGCACCTTACTAGAACATGTAAGGTCGTATTTATAAACTTCTACTCACCAACATGTAGCTATTGTAAACTATTTCAACCAATTTTCTCCTATGTGGGGGCAATGTTTAAAGGGAAAGCAGTGTTTGCTAAAGCAAACGTTATGAATGTTCCTGAAATAGCTTGGCAATTCGATATTAGGGGGACACCAACAACAATAGCTCTAATTGATGGTAACTTAAAAGCATATATTCCAGGATTTGTTGATGAAGAAACATTCATAAGTATCGTAAAGGACATTCTGAAGAAGGCAAAATGTATGTGATAGCTTTCTAATTACTACTGTTAGTAGAAATTTTCTCTAAAACCTAAAACCACTCATGCTTATTCTTACTAAGATGGAATTATGAGTTTAGGTGTATAGGATTATGGAGACCATAGTTAAAATACTGATTAAGGAGCATAATCAAGCAAAGAGAATGCTTAGTGAAATGAAAGAGATAATACAAAAGTTAAACATGAACCCCAAAGAGCCTAATGAAAACTTTGAATCATTGGTTAAAGCCCTATCATTACTCCATTTGCTATCGGAATTTGCAGAACTAACAATTAGACATAAAAATATTGAAGAATATTCCGTATACCCTAAATTTAAAGATTTAGGGTATGCAAAAGAGGTTAAAGCTTTGGAAGAACAGCATGAAACAATAAGTAAACTAGTTAATGAAATAATAACTATCCTAAACAAGTATAAAGATAGGGAAAAGAAAATCGAGCAAATACTCGTAGAAGTTGTAAACGTCTGTGAAAAAGTCAGTGAAATGTACATTAAACATATGAAATTTGAAGAGCATTTATTTTCGAAGATATTAGATAATGAAATAAAAGTTAAAGAGACACAGTACATAGTTGCCTAAGTGGTAAGAGAGCATGTAATGAAGGAGTGCTTTTATGGAAGAAATTTTAAGTATGTTGAGAAAGGATCATGAGATGTTTAGGGAAATATTGGTAAGTGCGGAAAAAGAATTAAGTAGGTTAAACCTTAAACCGAAAACATCCGAGGAACGATTTGAATTATTGAGAGAAATGATTGTCATAACCTATAAGCTCTCTGAATTTGCGGGAATGACGAGTAAACATAGGCAAATAGAGGAAATAACAGTTTATCCCGAGTTAGAAAAGCTGGGCCTTAGAGAGGAAGTTCGAAAGCTTAGGAGACAACATGCTGATATAGTTAAAGAAATCAATTTGCTTGCAAACATCCTTAAAGAATATAGGGAATACAGAAGGCCTATAGAGGAAATTGCGGAAAATCTAGTTAAGGTATTTGCTAAGATAAAGCCTATGTATTTAGAACATATAAGCTTTGAAGAAAAGTGTTTCCAAAACTGCTTCAGCATATTGGAAAACATTTAGTGTAACGAAATTCCATAATGTTTTTATCATTTTCTAAAAACTTTTATAACTACCGAGGAGCTGCTAAGCTAATGAGCATTAGCGATAAAGTAATTGAAATTCTCAAATCACATAGAGAATATGTTAAAAGAATAAATAGAGTAGAAAATGAAATATCTAAGGCAATTACAAATTCCAAAGAGGCTTACAGTAAGTTTTTAGCTTTAGAGAACGTAATTGCTGCAGTTTACTTCGCAATAGACTTGATAGAATATCTTGAAGACTCATTTAAAAAGCATTGTGAACTATTTACACCTGTCGAAAGGGAAAGAGAATTCATAGTATTGAGAATGAATCTTCAGGAAATAATTAATAAGAAGAAAGTGTTGGTTAAAGTGCTTAAAAAGTATAGGGTAAGAGCATTACCTATAGAGAAAGTGGCTGAAGAAGTTTCCGAAGAAATAACCATTCTAAAATGGCTTATAGAAAACCATGTAAGCTATGAGAGACTTCTAATACGTAAGATTAAGTTTCATAAAAACGGCTAAAAATTTTCTACATGGATCGTACTTTGTATCCTATGAGAGTTTTAGCAATATCAATTAATGATTTAGATTGTAATTCATTTATGAAGAGTTTTACATTCTCATTTCTCATCTTATCTTTCAAGATTATAAAATCGTATTCCTCCCATGTGTAATGAATATATTTTAGCTTGTATACTTCAGCAGCATATCTTAACATTAAGCCTACTTCAGCTTTCCCTTCAGCGATCATTTTTGCTGTCTCTAGGTGGGAAAAAACTTCTACATTGTAACCCTTAATTCTCTTTATAACCTGGTGAAAGTTTAAGTTTCTTCTTTTACAGAACCCCCTTAACATATAATCTAGATGAACTCTTGTTCCTGAACCTAAATTCCTATTTACAAGCCTCAATTCCCCTTTAATAAGGCTTTCAAGAACCTCGTCTATGCTGTTAAAGCTAAGGCTTGGATGATATGCTAAAACTTGTTCTCTAAGATATCCTTTAATTATTTCAGCTTTGTCTTCAAGCCAGTAGTTTTTCAAGAAAGGTTTGTTATACATTCTGGTTTCTGGATCATAAAGATGCGCTGTTGCTACATCTGCTTCGTTAAGCATTAGTGCAGCTAATCCTCCCGACGAACCTATCCATGAAGTTTCAACATTTATTTTATATTTCCTTCTCAAGTACCCTATGAAGAGTTCTAAAAGTATATCGTTGCTTCCAACGATTAGTATTTGTGGTCTCACCTTTGGTTTCTCATGAATTTCAAATGTTAACCCTAATGCTTTTACAGTTTCTTCATAAAACCTCAAGAGCTCTTTACCATATCTAGTTAGTTTTGTTCCGCCTCCGCCTCTCCCACCACGTACTTTCTCAACTACCTTTACTCCTAAAGTAGCTTCTATTTTGGCTAATCTATCCCAAGCTCTAGAATAAGCTAAACCTAAGGCTTTAGATGCTAAGTATATTGAATTATACTTATCTATTAGCTTTAATAGTTTAGCTGTCTCTGAATCTAAAATTCTCGTTCCATCGGTTTCAAATAATACTTCAACTCTAATGTTGATCTTGTCTCTAAGATTCATGGTGTATCCTTGTATAGTTTTCTACAGAAAGATATTTAAGTTAGTATCCGTTATCCGAAAACGGGTAACGGATATGAGTTCTAAAGCCTTAATAATCATAGTATTAGCAATAGTCTTATCAGTAGCGTTACTTAGCTTAGCGTATATGCTCTTTACAAGTGAGAAACAAGTAGTATTAAGAGTTTTAACAACAACTAGCCTATACGCTACAGGTCTACTAGATAGATTAGCTGAAGAGTTTTCCAGGGAACATCCTAACATCGTTGTCCAATTTATTGCTGTTGGTAGCGGTGAAGCTCTTAGGAAGGCGGAGCTAGGCGATGCAGACCTTGTTTTAGTGCATGCTCCATCTTTAGAAAGGAAATATTTGGAAAAGGGTGTGATTTACTGTGGAAAAATATTTGCCTATAACTACTTTGTAATAGTAGGTCCTAGGAATGACCCGGCAAATATAGCGGGACTTGATCCTATTGAGGCTATGAAGAAAATATATGAAGCTGGGGAGAGAGGATATGCAAAATTCGTTTCTAGAGGCGATAATTCAGGAACTCATGTTAGAGAACGTATGCTCTGGAAAAAAGCGGGTCTTAATCCTAAAGGTAAGCCATGGTATATTGAAACAGGCTCAGGTATGTCACAGACACTAATGGTAGCTAATGAGTACTCAGCTTACACACTATCTGACATAGGAACATATCTTAAATTTAGCAGTAAACTCACCGAGCTCAAAGTCTTAGTTGATAAAGGCGACATTTTAGTCAATATGTATTCAGCATATCTTGTTCGAGAATCGAAAAATGAAAAGTACGCTAAAATGTTTATTGACTTCATAGTTTCCGATAAAGGTCAGGAGATAATAGGTTGCTATGGCAGGGAAGAATTCGGAAGGCCCTTGTTCTATCCTGTAAAAACAGCTAGTATTGAAGAGCTAAAGCGAATGTGGAATGAGTTAGCGGAGGAATAAGGAGATATGGAGGGTCTTTATCAGGAAGTTTTAGCTATAACCTTAAGAACACTGTGGATTTCAGGTACAGCAACTATTTTAGCTATATCATGGTCTATACCGTTATCTCTAATTCTAATATCTTCTAAGAATAGAATTAGCATTTTTATTCAGGACTTCTTTAACGCACTAATATCTTTACCAACAGTGGTTTTAGGCTTAGCACTTTACCTGATACTTTCAAAGTCCGGTCCATTAGGGTTCCTAGGGTTACTCTACACCCCTCTCGCAATTTCGATAGGACAGTCAATACTTATAACGCCAATACTAGTATCGATGATTACTTCGAGCTTTCAAAAACTAAGAGATGAAGTATGGGAAACAGCCATAACATTAGGTGCTTCAGAATTTCAAGCATCCATCGCCTTACTTAGAGAGGGAACCCTACTGCTGATTAGAGCTATTCTTGCAGGTTTCAACAGAGCTGTAGGTGAGCTCGGCGTTGCGTTGATTGTTGGGGGAAACATTAAAGGTTTCACAAGAGTATTAACAACAACTATCGCTTTAGAACTTACTAAGGGCAATTTTGAATTGGCAATATATTTAGGCATAGTATTACTCACATTGTCAACGATAGTAACTGTAGCTATTAGAAGCTTAGGTCTTAGAGGTGCTTATAGATAAAATGATAACGTTGGAAAACGTATGGTTTAGCTATGAAGATGAGCACTACGTACTTAGAAATATCAGTTTAAGTGTTTGTGAGGGAGTAACCGTAATTAAGGGGCCTAATGGCTCAGGCAAGACAACATTGTTGAAGATAGCTTCACTTCTCCTAAAACCTAAGAAAGGTCATGTCATTGTTGAAGGGACATCATTTTGGAGTGCAAGTAGGTCGGTAAGAGAGAAATTGAGAAGGAAGGTTGTTTATGTGCATGAGAAACCGTATCTTTTCAAAGGCACAGTCTACGATAACATAGCTTACCCATTAAAAATTAGAGGCTACGATTTAAGTAGAGTAGTAGATGTTGCCAAAGAGTTTGGTGTCGGAAAAATTCTCAATACGAACGTAAATGAGCTTTCAGCTGGTATGCGACAATTAGTGGCGTTAGCGAGAACATTCGTATTTAAGCCAAAATATGTTTTCTTGGATGAGCCTTTAGCTAATCTTGACGATGAAAATAAGTCAAGGATAATAAGGATAATTGAAAAGTACGCTAGAAAGGGAATAGCAATAGTCGTAGCTACACATATGAACATTAATTTCAGGAAGGAAATAGTAAGCAAAATCGCTTTCATGAATAATGGAGTGATAGTTAAGGTTTCAAAGTACAAGTAAAGTCATATCATAACAATATTAGATTTCAACATAGTTAAGGACTTCATGTAGAGTTTTCTTCCTAAGAATTCTTCTTAAATCTTCAATCCCTATCCTGCTTTTCTTGTCTCTTATCCTAATTATTTTCTTGGCTAAAGTTGGTCCTACGCCCGGTATTTTTAGTAGCTCATGGTACTCTGCTTCATTCAAATTTATGGGATAAAGGTCCTTATTTCTTTCAGCATAGATTCTTTTTGGATCTTTATCTAGTGGAAGCATTCCACTATCGTTAACTATGGATTCTATGTCTTTAAGTGTGAATTCATAGTCTCTTATAAGATATGATGCTTGATATAGTCTTAACACTCTAGCTATAGGGCATGGCTGCTTAGTTTCAAACGGAGTTTCAGGGATAGATTCGAAGGGGCTATAGTATACTCTTCTTAATTCCATATCCCTATATAGTTTGAAAGTTACTCTCAAGTGTTCTAAATCCGTTTCGCCTATAACACCAACAATTATTTGAGTATCTATTCCCGCGCTGAGATATCCTATTTTTCGGTGAAGTCTTTCTCTTTGCTGCTTAACTATCCTATATGCTCTACTTATCCATTCCATCCTCTTCAAAATATCAACTTTGAAATCTCCCTTATCTGGAGCTATTTCTGAAAAGTAATCCTTGGAGACAGTTTCTAAGTTAACACCTATCCTATCTGCGATAACTGCTGCTCTCCATATGAGATCCTTAGGTGCTCCTGGCATAAGTCTTAAGTGAATATACCCCTTAAATCCTCTCCTACGTAGTTCTTCAGCTACTTCAATTTGTTTCTCAACTGTTGTTTCAGGATCCTTTAAAATGCCGCTGCTAAGGAAGATTCCTTTAATTGCCCCTTTCCTCCATAGAGTGAGGGTTACATTAACTAGTTCGTTAACATCCCATGTTCTTCTTTCTACTCTCCTACCTCTTCTAAATGCGCAATACTTGCACTGATAGGGGCATGCGTTAGTGAGTAGAGTTTTTAAGATAGATATTCTTCTTCCCTTGGCTGATGCTTCATATATTGGAACTCTTATTCTATCCCACTTAGCTGAGAGCGTAAGTATTTTCCATTTGCTCATGGCTAGCGATACCCTATCTTACTAGCTAGCTTCTTTAATATTCTCCACTTCGCAATATAGTTCTTAAATGTTATCTTAGGTTTTTCCTCAATGAAGAGCTTCTGAAGAACATTTAAGCCGTCGGAAACGTTTGATAAAGGAGCTTCCATTAAGCTCATTATTAAAGGCGTTACTAAGTAATTAGGTATTTTTATGTTATCCAGAAGTTTAACGTTACCTGTCTTTACTGCGAAAACGCCCTCCGGCGAATGATCTTTAAACAATCCCTCCTCATAAATTACCCCTTTAATTTTATTATCTCCTTGCACAAATCCCTTTTCAAACATTGGCCTAACAATTATGTGTGGCGCTTTCCTAACGTGAGGACCCCAGAAAACGTTTTCTCTAAGCTTAGCCCAGCTTATCCCATTAACATTATTTAGTATTTTCAGAACTTTAGGAATAACCTTAGGATCACGTACGTAAACACCTAGATTCCATTTTGAAATGTAGAATGCCTTTGACCTAAACTTATCTACAAAGGTTTCATCAACACTTACATGTTTACCTGAGAACTCAGCTTTAACTTCCTTATACTCTTTAAGCGCTCCTTCAAAACCATGCTTACTTATTGTTTCTAAGATTCCCTCCCTAGCTAAGATATCGTTTATTCTGATAAGCTTCCTGTAGTATGAGAAGCCATGATCCGAAACTAAAACAACAGTATCAGATATTTGGGACAATGTTTTAACAAGTCTATCTACTTCGGCGAAAAGCTTAGCTTCAAGCGGAACAGTCTCCTTTAAGAAGTCATGTTCGCATTTGTGAAGAATTACGTCAGGTATTGGAAGTATTATTGAGAAGAAATTCCATGGCTCCTCACATGCAAGTTTTTCAACAATTTCTCTAAGGACTGAAACATATTTCAAATGGTACTCTAAGGTTTCAAAGCACGTTTCACCATGCTTTCTCCTAACCACTTCAGCTAGCATATTAGCATATTTCTCCTTACTCTTAGGATAACACTGAGGCTTAGGAATAAGGATTGTATGGGAGATTATTATGGACTTACTTATAGGCACTACAGGGTAGCCAGGAATAGGATTAATCATTATGGATTTGATGCTAAGCATAGATAACATTTCATGTATCCTAGGATGCTCCAAATCCATGGCGGTGTATAGTTTTTGTTCAAGAGTTTCCGGATCAACATAGTCAAACGCGAAAATACCGTGTTTACCTGGATTAACGCCTGTTAAAATGCTACTCCATGAGGGCGGTGTTGTTGGAGGAAAACATTCAAGAACATATTTGAATCCCTTACCGATAATGCTCTTAATTTCGGGAATACACCCTTTGTCTATGAGTTTATCAAGATAGCCCCATGATAGAGCGTCTAATCCTATAACTGAAACCCTAATATTGTCAATCACTGTTACCACACTTCACTTGATACAACATTATTTAACTAAGAAGTAGCATAAAGACTTATTTGGGGCAGGAATTTGAAGAATGTTGGTAATAGAAGGCTCACGTATTTAGTACTGATTATTTTCTTGTTCATTATATCATCGGTAGCTATTTCAGCGTACATGTCCTTAGCTAAGAGGAAAGAACTAAACTATTCAACGCTCACATATAGTATTCCTGGACCTGTGCTGTTGTTTCTCGAAACCGGGAATGGTAATTTAAAGAGTATACTCTACGATGACGGAAGATTAGTTATTGATGTTGTTTCTTGTAGGGAAAATCATTGCTTAGTAAACATTATCCTTAGTTTGAACAAGGGTGCTAAGGTTTTTCATGCCTTAGCGAAGCTTTCATTAAATGATAACATCGTATATAGTGTTGATGGTGAACCTTTAGGTAAGTGGGTATTTAGCTTACAAGATCTAAGAGCTAAATCAGGGTTCTTTAGGAATTGTTTAATCTTAGCAATTAACTACTACGGCAAAACCATTTATGGGAATTGTTTATTTTCAGAAAATTCATTAAAAGTTATACCCTCAAAACCCATTATTATTGAAACTGATGAATCTAAAGTGGAACTTGAAACACAATATGAATACGATTTAAGCAGTAAATTGCTTAAGAGAGTTAG
>JAGGUY010000051.1 GCA_021158265.1 Thermoprotei archaeon | reverse complement strand
TTCGAAACTTTAGCCATAAGATCTCCTCCGTCAGTAAAGGAAACATAGTTTGTTATCCACGTTCTACTTAGCAATTCGTCTTCTTCGCCTCTAGCTACGAAAAGAATAGGTTCTTCAGAAGCATCTACAAGTAGTGCTGGTCTTAGCCATTTCGTACCTGTAAGGTAAGTATATGATGATTGAACCCTAACCATGGCAGCATCTATATTTTCACTAGCTAGCTTCCTCTGAAACGTTTCTAATCTCTTACGAAGTATCTTTTTTGGAAAGCGAAGTTTACTCATAGGTTCGCAGCCACCTTCTTAAAACGGCTAAGTAAGTGCTTAGAAATAAGCTTTCTTAGAAGAACTTTATCGATGCATTTTTGATTCCAGAGAAACCCTTATGTTTTCTCTCAAGCTAAATTGTTACCTGTGATGTTAATGTTTGACCTAGGAGGATACAAGGTTTTGGTTACAGCTTCAACTCGCGGGATAGGATTTGGTATAGCTAAAGTACTACTTATGAATGGTGCTTCAGTCGTAATTAATGGTAGAAGTAGTGAAAGTGTTAGTAAAGCTGTTGAAGAACTTAAAAAATACGGTAAAGCCCATGGTATTGTAGCCGACATAACGAAGCATGAAGATGCTAAAAGACTTGTTGAAGAAGCAGTAGGAATCCTGGGAGGACTTGACGCACTAGTTTACGTTACCGGACCTCCTAAGCCAGGGTTTTTCGAAGAACTTTCCCTAGATGATTGGGACTACGGTGTTAAACTTCTGATAATGAGTGCTATATGGTTAACACAGTATTCCCTACCTCATCTTAAGAAGTCTAATAATCCTTCAATAGTTTATTCGACAAGCGTCGCAGTTAAAGAGCCAATACCGAATATTGCATTATCCAACGTTCTAAGACTATCAATTCATGGTTTAGTTAAAACTTTGAGTAGGGAACTCGCCAAATACGGTATAAGAGTTAACGCTGTACTTCCAGGATACATGATGACAAGTAGAGTTAAGCAGCTAATTAAGGATAGAGCATCTAGAGAGGGTAGGAGCGAAGAGGAAATACTTAAGGAACTCATTAGGGATGTTCCTCTTGGAAGAATAGGGGAACCTGAGGAAGTAGGCTACTTAGTAGCTTTTCTCATAAGCAAGTATGCTAGCTACATAACTGGAGCTTCAATACCAATAGATGGTGGCTTACTTAAATCAGTACTGTAGGCTAAAATCACGTTGTCCTACAAAGTATTTGATAAGTATGCTGAAAAATACGATTCATGGTACAGTAGGAATAAGGTTATTGCTGAAAACGAAGTCCTAGCCTTAAAAAAGCTTAGACTTAAGGGTTTAGGTTTAGAGGTAGGTGTTGGTACAGGATTTTTCTCTTCAAAACTAAGTGTTAATTTAGGTCTTGACCCAGCACTGAGAATGCTTAAAATAGCTAAGAATAGAGGTATTGATGTTATCGGCGGTGTTGGAGAGCATATTCCATTTAGAGATGAAGTTTTCGATTACGTATTGCTAGTGGTTACATTATGTTTCGTTAAAGACCCTCGAGCTGTTGTTGACGAGTCAGCTAGAGTTGTTAGGAAGGGCGGACGCTTAATTGCATGTATTGTTCCTAGAGATTCCGCTTGGGGAAAATACTATATGGGGAAGAACAGTGTTTTCTACAGGATAGCTAAGTTCTACAGTTTAGGAGAAGCATTAGAGCTTGTGAGTTACAGGTTTAAAGTTAAGAGATGTGTTTCAACATTATCTTTTGGCCCTCAAGATGAACCTTTTATTGAGGAACCTATTGAGAAATGCGTTCCATACGGTTTCGTATGCATTGAAGCTTTAAAGTAGCTATTTTAGAAGAGAATCCAGTAAGAACATCGTTAAGAAACCTACTAGGAAACCGTAAGTCGATTTTTCTGCCTTACCCCTACCCATTATTTCAGGTATTATTTCATGAGTAACAACATATATCATGGCACCTGCTGAAAGGCTCATTACGAAAGGTAATGTTATGCTAATGTATGATACGATGAATGCAGGTATTGTTGCCGAGAAAGCTTCTGTTAAGCCACTAAATACCCCTACAATTATTGCTTTAACTATAGATCCCGTTAAAGCTATAGGTATTGCCACAGCTAATCCCTCAGGAATGTCCTGTATACCTATAGCTAACGCCATAAGCAATCCATCCCTTACAGTATAGGATGAAGAAGCTCCAACAGCCATACCCTCTGGAACGTTGTGAACAACTATTGCTAACGCTATTAGCCAAGCCTTAGAAATTTTAGCTTTTAAAGAAGCCGGGCCTTCATACCCTCTTTCAACGTGTAAATGCGGTATAAGCATGTCTAAGACCTTAATGAAAACAACTCCGACAATGAACCCTCCAATAACAATGCCTACATGAGCTATTTCACTTGCAGGTATTAGGAGACTTGTGAAACTAGCTACAAGCATTATTCCCGCTGAAAAACCTAAGCCAACATCAATAAACAATTCCTCCCTACGCCTAATGAAAACGACAGGTAATGTTCCAATGGATGTTAAAATAGCTGGTATCAAGCCTATAATAAATGCTCTTTCAACAATACTCAAACTTTCAAGATACGTTATGATCGACTCCAGCAAACAAGGCTCACCAAACAATCACTTCTTTCGACATGAATTGAACTCGAAACTATATATGCTTTTAACCTAGATTATTACGTGTTTACCTAGGAAAACACTTTATAACTCGGTAAGCAGTTTAAACCGCATATGTAATTACTTTAGAGGAAGGGTAATGTATTATGAACGTAACTTTGCTCCTAAACCTATTCGTGAGGTTCCTGAAAATAGGTATTGTAGGATTCGGTGGAGGATGGGCAATACTTCCAATAATTGAAAGGGAAATTGTTGAAGAAGCAAAATGGATTTCAAAAGAAGAATTCATGAACGTTGTAGCAATAGCTGGTTCAACACCTGGGCCAGTAGCCGTAAACGCAGCAACATATATTGGGTTCAAATTAGCAGGACCAATAGGAGCGTTTGTAGCGACATTAGCTGTGGTTCTCCCACCATTCACAATAATCTCGCTAATAGTTTACTCGCTGACAACATATATTACAAATAGGCTAGTACAAGCATTACTTAACGGATTAAAAGCAGCAGTAATAGGGCTCATAATATTAGCACTCATATCAACAGCTAAAGAAACATTTACGATGTTGCCCAAACCTCCACAAACGTTAGCTGTAGTAGCAATAATAGTTTTCGTAATAACATCTGTTTATGTGTTTAAAATACATCCGATAATAGCTTTAGCGATGTCGGCATTAGCAGGCGTGATTTTAGGCATACTGAAGCTATGGTGATTTCATAAAAGTATGTACAAGGGCTATAAAGCATGTGAAGTTTTCGCCTAAGATGTTCTCTTTAGCATCATATGCGGTATATTTTATTCGATAATAGAGAGGCATTCTATATTCCTTAGAATAAAGATTTAAAGGGCATGCTAAATCTATACTTTAGAGGTGATGATATTTTAGAGAACGATAATGCATGCGTAATAGTTGTTGAGGGGCTCACTAAAAAATATGGTGACTTAGTAGCTGTTAAGGAAATAAACTTTTGCGTTAGGCAAGGCGAAATTTTCGGCTTCCTTGGACCGAATGGTGCTGGGAAAACATCTACTGTTAGGATGCTCTGCGGTTTAACCAAAATCACTAGTGGCAAAGCTAAAATATATGGTTACGATGTTGTACAAAATCATAAGAATGTTAAGAGAATTATAGGTGTTGTTCCCGAGAGCTCAAACCTTTACTGGGACCTTACATGCCTAGATAATTTGCTATTCTGCGGAGAAATGTTTGGTGTTCCTCGAGAGGAAAGACTTAGCCGTGCCATAAAGCTGCTTAAGTCGTTTGGATTATGGGATAAGAGAAATGTTAAGTTTAAGAATCTATCCAAAGGGCTTAAGAGAAGGCTAACTATAGCTGCAGCATTAATTCATAATCCGAAAATTCTTTTTATGGATGAACCCACCGCAGGACTCGATGTTTTTAGTAAGAGAATGTTATGGAACAAGATATTGAAATTAAAAGAGAATGGGGTGACAATATTTCTAACAACACATAATGTTCGTGAAGCTTTTGAGATATGTGATAGAATAGTGATAATTAATAAAGGCAGAATTGTCGCGTTGGGAAGACCATGGGAGCTTAAGAGGGCTTTTAGCCCCAAAGGAATAGTTGAGGCCATTTTTCACCCAAGAAACCCTAAAGTCGAGGAAATTAGCAGATTACGTGGCGTTATTGGGGTTGTGGAAGAGAAGGGGCTACTTAAAATAATTACCTATGATGCCGTAAGCGTGCTTGAGGAAATAGCTAAGCTCGCTAAATCTAGAAGGCTTGACATATACTTATTGAATGTGAGAGGATTAGATGCTGAAGAGCTCTTCATGAAAATCGTAGGTGATTCATAATGTTCGGTGGAATCGAGAAGGCATTTTATATAGCTAAGAAGGATCTTAAAGAGTATTACATGAAACCTGGGACTATAAGTTGGGGTTTAATTTTCCCATTCGTTTTCTCTCTAGCTTTCATGATTAGAAGAGGGGGAATGTCGGTATGGCTAGCTCCTGGAATGATATCTCTAGCACTGTTCTTCGGCTCTACCTCAATGTCGGCTATGGCCATAGTGTTTGAAAGGAGAATAGATTCTTTCGAAAGACTTCTCCTGTTCCCAATAAGCTATGTGTGTATAGCTTTAGGTAAGTCTTTAAGTAGTTTTGTTCTCGGAATTATCGCCTTAATTCCCGTCCTAATTCTTGCCGAAATATTTACTTCTACACCTCCACTTAACCCCTTATTACTAATGGTATGCGTGTTGTTGGCTACGTTTACATCATCAACGTTCGGAGTTCTTTTATCTTTCTTAATTAAGGATCCTTCTCAAACCATGACTATATTTAACATTGTTAGATTTCCCATGATGTTCTTGTCTAATGTAATAATACCTGTTAATACGTTTCCACAAATCCTTAAGATAATTTCTCTTCTTATGCCTTTAACATACATTACTGAGGCTATAAGGTACTCATATAGCGGTATATACGACATCATACCCCCTTACATGTCGCTTAGCGTTACTGCTATTCTTGGGATATTGTTTCTGTATTTGTCATCACTAGTTATAAAAAGAAATATACCGTAGCAAGAGGCTTTTGAACAGCAAATAATGTTTTGTTTCAAGAACTTATTTTCATCCAGGTTTGACATCATTAAGGGCGTAATTGCGAAAAAGATCCTTAGCTTACGCTTAGCTATATCTACTTAGCTATACCTATTGGAATGAGAGGATGGTGGGTGCTGAGATATTCTCCATTTTAGACGTGGCTGCAACCGTAGCTGGAAACGCCTATAATTTCTCCCTATAATTTCTCTCTGAAAAACGACATAGTAGAACATGCTTATTTTGATATGATTCGTGATAGTTGAGGATAGCTGTTGGAGAGAATCTCTACTGCTACATACGTAAACGCGCAGCCATAGGCGATTATTGCTACAGCTTCGAATACAGATAAACCAGCATGTTTAGGAATTCATGCATCTTATATGGGTAGTACATATTTACATGCGCATATTCTGGTCTTAAAGAATAAACATAGAGGGTTTCATTCTTTAGAGTATCAGTGAACTTACCCTCTACATGGAGTATTAAGAAAATCAAGAACATGTTATGCCATTAGAGAAGTTGGTGAAGTTATGGCGCGGCAGCTGAGATCGCTGGCTTAGAGAACCAGAACAATATGAATGTGTACGTATCGTGCGATATGAAGGGTCTTCTAAGGTGAGAGTCAACGAGGATAGTTATAGAGGCTATTACCTAATGGCTGATATGAAAAGTTATGGGTATAGCATTTTGAGGCTTGAAGAGGTAGTCTCCTCCACGCTTTATGGAGTTCATGTATTGTGTTGAAGTGGCTGTACGCAGTCATTACTAGGAGTAGCGGGTAACCTGTAAATTATAATGCTGGTTGTTTACCATACCTCCTTAAGTATATTGCATAAACATCATTATTGTCCCGACTAGTGTGTAGACTACAGTGTCTGTAAGTGCTATTACGGGTACTACATCGCTTAAGGCAGCATGTATTGAGCTACTATCAGTGGTGTTACTATCACCTGTGGTTTCTTTCGTTGTCTTAGAATTCTATTTTAACATAGGACTTAACAATATTCTCACTAATTGCCTATCACTACGGGATTGTTCTAGCTATCTATGCTGGGTTATTCAAGGCCTGAATAGATTATTGTGATGTGCTAGTTTGTTAAGCATATGTTTTAGTATTGCGAATACAGCAGTATATTTGGTAGCAGGAGATGCTGTATGTTAGCCCGTGTCATTACTATTAGTCTTCGTGTACCGGAGTGGGTTGATGATGAAGAGGTTGAGAGGATCGTTCGAGAGATTGAGGAGAGACTTGAAAGTAGTGTACCAGCGAGTGCTCTTAGGAAGATGCTTGGTATAAGGGAGGAGGACTTAGTGGATAGGTTAGAGCCCATTGATTGGAGAAGTCTTGAGGAGGAGAGGTTGAGGAGGCTCTACAGGACTTGACGATATAATGATACGAGTGTAGTGATAGATAGGGCTAGGAAGGGAGAACGTATAGACGGTGATATAACAGCTATAACACTGGTCGAGTACCCGAGGATAATCTATTACAAGAAATTTGAAGGCAATGTAAGGTTCTCGATAAGAGAGGATTATATCTTAGCCCACAGATTACAGCTAAAGCTCTTGGAGATGGGTAGGCCTCAACAAGCATCAGATCTAATAATAGCCGCTATAGCGATAAGACTCAGAGAAGAGCTAGTTACAATGGATAGTGATTTCGAGGACATAGCAAAAGCTGCTAGAGAATTAGGCTACAACTTCAAACTCAAGTTAGTATCTTAAACCCGAGAGGAGGGGTATTAAGGACTCATAGAAATTATAAGCCAAGAGAACTTAGAATAAGTTTATGTCACCATAAGCTTCACCACTACTACGGTGTAATATACATAGTCATAGATGCCATTACTTGAGGACCGATATGAAAGGTCAAGGTAGCCAGTGTTATTAGGCTACACCACGCTGGAGCTATTGTGCTAGCTGAATAATGCTTTCTATTTTAGCCTTAACGCTAGATCTTGCAGTACATTCTCTAAGCTTTTCCCGGACAATAATTTCTCTACAGCAATAGTATCTAGCGCGATGTACCTCCGTGTTTGAATTCCATACTTAATAATATCCTTATCCTCAGTCCATATGGGTACACTGAGCTTTAGAGACAAAGCTATGAATGGCGTATCCTTAGGATCGAACCTTCCTGCAATGGTATAAGCGTCTCTGAGTTTATCTTCGTAAAGCTCCCTCGGAACCACGTGTACTAGCATGAATGCTAACATAACCTTAGTCTCGAAGTCCTTAACAGCATGCCTTCTAAGCTTTTCTACAAGCCTATGAAATTTTAGGAGCGCTACCTCAGGCATGAAGAGGTCCAGCTCGTATTTCACAATAACATGATAAGCCTTAGAACGTTTACCGGCTATGATAATTGTAAACAATATATTGCTGTCAAGAACTAGAGCAACCCCTTCCTCCTGTACTCCTCCTCCAGCTCTTTCCATACCTCACTCCTCGTCTCTTCAAACTCCTTAAGAGCGCTTTCCAAGTCTAAATTCATACCGCCTTCAAGATATCTGAGAATGAGTTTTTTTCGCTATCCTACGCGAAAGTCCCTCAGCAACCCAACGTATAACATCTCTTTCTGAAACATCCTTTGGAACCCTAATATTAACAATTCTAGCCATACCCTTAACCCATATATAACTGTACTGCAAAACACATAAGCCTAGCGTAGATAGAAGTCCGAAGCAAGTACCATGTTTGACAGATCTACTAGAGTATGCTAGAAGAGCTTCGAACAAGTAAGAATGCTTAATACGTGTGTACTCGATCCAAGATTATCGGTTCTGATGTGCTATCTGAGAACTGCGATATGAATAGTGTTCTACATCCTATATAGAGTTCTCGGGCGTGAAGGGGAGGTTTCTATTGTTTGGTGCGGCGGCCGGGGTTGAACCCGGGATCTCCGGCTTGGGGACCAGAACAATATGCAAGAAAACATATCAAGCGATATGAAAGTAATGCAGAGACGATAATCAACATACATAGTCATGGAAGCTATTACTTGATGGCCGATATGAAAGGTCATTGATTCACGTCTGTCCGCTAGTAATCCCTATTTCTCTTATCTTGCCTACACAGAACTCCATTCTAGATTTATCTTGCATAATATCTCAATTACCTTACCAGTGCTAATAGCAGTCACTATTATTCATCTCCTAATAGCACGGGTATAGCTAGCAATTAATGAATGATGGTTTAGATCCAGTTTTTAGTAGTGTGGAAACAATGATGTATTTAGTGTAGGAAATGCTTGGTGTTGGCCTGCATCATAATTCGTCTTCGTGTACTGGCAGTAGATTAGTGTTGAAGATGTAGAGAGAGTGGTTCAGGAGTTTGAGGGGGAAGGAGAGGTTAAGGGGCCTGTACAGGCTTTGACAGTATACGATACCAGCATAGTGATAGATAAGGCTGAGACGGATTGCATTACTGTAGTTTTGACATTAGCTCGTTGTACTCTCTAACATCGTGGATATAGTACGCATCTACCCCATACCTTCTCGCGTTAGTAGCCATCACCCTATCGGCGCTGATCAGTATTCCATCGACTATGCTGGCCGTGGCGATGTAGTACGTGTCTATAGCTCTACAACTGGTCTGGAACGCCACGTCTAGGAGTAGGTCGTAGCCTATTTCCTCGACTACGATGATCCTCTCCATCACCTCATAGTATACTCTCTCAGCTATATTCCTAGGCTTCCTCCGGATAAGCTGGGAAGCTAGTTCAATACCGAATACCTGTGGCTCGAATATGTTGTAGCCTCTCTTGTCTACGATCCTAAACACGTTTCGTGCTCTATTGCTACGCTCCTCATCGTAGATGAATAGCCTATCTATGAAGACCGAGACATCGATAACTAGGTTCAATACCGTAACTACCTCCTCTCACTAAGAAACTTCTCTAGCACATCTTCCTCTACCTTCTCAGAGTACTTCTCCAGAACCTCATCAAGACCCATGTACGGTCTAGGACTCAGGGTACTGAGAAGCTTCTTGAGAACCCTCTTAGAGATACGTAGCCTTACAGTACTGCTTACCACAACTACTCCCTCACCATAGCTTATCTACAACCACACTATTAAGTCAACTGCAACATTTTCCAACTTCGCAAAGAGATCTTTGCTACACCTACAAACCTCTTGTAACACCCCTTCCATCTCCTCATCAGCGTCTACTCATGTTCCATCGCCTCAGCTAAGTCCACATATGATTACGTATTCTCCACACTTTTACTG
>JAGGUY010000025.1 GCA_021158265.1 Thermoprotei archaeon | reverse complement strand
TCTGCTGGCAAGAAACCTATGGGCTATTGGGGTTAGACCGGGTGACGTGTTTCAAAACACTGTTGGACATGGTCTCTTCACAGGTATGGGTTACATGTTTGGTGCCGAGAAAGTAGGGTGCGTAGTGATACCTTATGGTCCAGCGAGTCCTGAAAAGCAGCTTAAAGCAATGGTTGAGCTTGGTGTAACAGTTTTCCATGCGACACCTTCCTTCGCGTTGAAACTAGCTGATTTAGCCGAGGATTGGGGTTTAAAACCCGAAAGAGATCTAAACCTAAGGCTAGCTATTATCGGTGCCGAGTTTTGGACAGAACATTCTAGGAAGAGAATAGAGGATGCTCTTGGCGTAGAAGCCTTTAACAATTACGGTTTAGCGGAAGTAGGTGGACCAGGTGTTGCCGTAGAAACTTCTGAGCATAAGGGATTAATGCATGTTTGGGCTGATAACTTCCTAATCGAAGTTGTTGATCCCGAGACAGAAGAGGTTCTTAGTGAAGGGGAAGAAGGAGAGCTTGTAATAACAACTTTACGTAGGGAAGCAATGCCTCTAATAAGGTTTAGGACAGGAGATATTGTTAAGCTCAAAGGTTACGACTGCGGATTAAGACCTGGCCACCCACTGATTTCGTGGGTTAAGGGAAGACTCGACGACATGGTTAAGGTGAGAGGTGTTGGCCTATATCCTGAAAATGTCGAAGAGGTTATTATGAAGTTTAGAGAGCTTAAACCAAACTATATAATACTCCTAACTAGGTACGATGATGTGAGAGTTCTCGTCGAAGCTAAAGATAGTCTTAAAGGAGATGAGATTAAAATTTTAAAAGAAAAAATTTCGGAAGAGCTGAAGAAGAAAACAATGTTAAGAATAAGCGTAGAGGTTGTAGGTTCTAACGAAATAGAAAAATATGTTCCAGTGAAAGGTAAAATAAAAAGAATAATAGATTTAAGGGCCGTTTAGCAAGAGGTAAGCACTATTGCCTTCAAGAAGAAAATATGGTCTATTAACTGAAGAGCAATATAAGGTTCTACAACTGAGAATAAAAGGTTATACTCAAAGGGAAATAGCTGAAATATTAGGTACTTCAAGGGAGAACGTTGCAATAATAGAGAAGAGGGCTATGAGAAACATTAGACTGGCTGAGGAAACATTGAACGCGTATAGATCATTGCTTGCAGTAGCTAAGGTAACTATAAAGCCTGGAACACATCTTGTAGAAGTACCTAAACTAGTTATAGAGGCAGCAGATAATGCTAAAGTAAAGTTGAAGGCTAATTTCACAAGAATATACGATGAAATAAGGTTTAAGGCGGGAAAGAACATTCATGGAACAAGGGTTATTAAGCCCATAACAATATTGATTTTTAAGAATGGTGACATAAGCGTAATTCCATCCTAAAATTCTTTCAACAACAATTTTTAGAAGCTAAAAGTACTTAAAGAGCGGGGTTTTCTTTCGTAGTTGGTGAAAGTAGTTGGTTAAAAAGTACGACATTATTGCCTTTGGAACAGGTTCTGCTATGAATATTGTTTCAGAACTGATATACATGTATCCTAACATTAAGGTTGCAGTAGTAGAGAATGAAATGGTTGGAGGTATATGTTTAACTAGAGGATGCATTCCCTCTAAAAAACTACTTTACGCTGCGGAGATAATGCATGAAATAAAGAGAGCACACCTATTCAACATACACGTTGGCTCTGTGAAAACAGATCCTAGCGCTCTTCTCCGTAGAGTAAGAGAAGAGATAAGACATGAGAGCATGATGATTGAGAAGAGCCTACGTGAACATCCAAGAATAGATCTATACAAGACAACAGGAACCTTCATTGAAGACTACACCGTAGATGTTGGTGGAAAAGAGATTAGAGGTGAAAAGATCCTCCTATGTACCGGTTCAAGACCTTACGTACCCCCTATTAAGGGTCTTGACGAAGTAGGTTACATTACTAGTAGGGAATTCTTCTACTATCTTAAGGAAATACCTAAAAGCATAGTTATTGTTGGTGGAGGTTATGTTGCTTTAGAACTAGGGTTTTTCATGGCTATGATGGGTTCTAAAGTAACTATTGTTGGTAGAAATCCGAGAATAATACCTACCGAAGAACCTGAGGTTTCCGAGCTTCTCAAAAGAGAAATGATGAATTTCATGGATATTTACACGGGATATGAGGTTGTTGAAGCGTATCGTAGAGGTGATAAGAAAAGAATACATGCTGTACATAGGGAAACAGGTGATACATTAGAAGTAGATGCTGACGAAATACTTGTAGCAGCAGGTAGAAGATCAAACTCCGACATAACTAAGCCTGAGAAAACAGGTGTTGAAACAGATTCTAAAGGATGGATTAAAACGAACGAGTACTTAGAAACTTCTAAGGAAAATATTTGGGCATTCGGAGATGCCAACGGCAAATACCTTTTCAAACATGTGGCAAACAATGAGTCAGAAATAGTGTTCTACAATGCGTTTTTAGGTAGGAGAATACCTGTAGACTACCATGCAGTACCTCATGCAATATTCACGTACCCTGAAGTGGCAAGTGTCGGTATGAAGCAAGAGGAAGCTGAGAAAAAACATGATATACTAGTTGGTTACTATAGGTATGAGGATACCGCTAAAGGCGACGCTATGAGAGTTAAAGACTACTTTGTAAAAGTTATTGTTGAAAGAGACACATACAGAATACTTGGAGCGCACATAATAGGTCCGCACGCATCAATCCTAATACAGGAAATAATAAACCTAATGTACACACATGACATGTCAGCACTACCACTACTGAGAGCAATGCATATTCACCCAGCACTTCCAGAAGTAGTTCAGAGAGCATTCTTCCACCTACACGAACCCGAAGCATGGAAACATCACGAACGCTAGGTGCTTAAACCATGGATACAGCGCATGACTTCAGAATTCTAGTAGCCGAAAACGCCATTGCCCGATTAGAGAAAATACTTAGACAGAAAGGGCTACCCTACCCGCATAGGAAAGAGAAAGCACTAGACATTCTTTCAAAAATACGTAGTAACCTAATGGCAGTTAAATACTCCTTCATGCCATCGAATCTCCTACTGACATATCCTCCCCTTAAGGAAATACCTAAGCAAACAATGGAATTAGCTAGGGAAATAGCTCCACCAAAAATGTTTAAACCTAAAAGCATAGGCGAAAAACAATTGCTCTCAGAAATAAAGTATTGTCTGAGGATACTTGCTGGCCTACCTTTAAGGATAAGGCTTGGAGACGAAAATAAGCCAGAGTATGCTGTAGACATTTTAGCTGTCGAAATATTCTCAATAATGAAACACCCTAAAGCAACAAACCTAAGAATAACTAAGGCCGGAACGGAAAAGGAAAGCTTCACAATAATAACGAACATTCAAAACATTAGAAAAGGAGAAATCAGAGCAGCCGCAATCCTACCGCCAATAGTGTTATTCGATGAACTAAGTGACGCAATGTACTGTAGCGAGCCGCTACCTAAAGAGTTGAAAGGTAAAAGACCCCCAAGCAGTATGATACATTCTAAAGAAATCCCAACGAAAATAGAGGAAATATTGAGAGCAAAATAGAGTTAAAGATTTAAACTAAAGAACCCCAGTTTACAGCCCTCAATGAGTATTCGTTACGGTTAAATGCTACTTTTAACGATGTTTTTGTCTTCAAAGAAAGAAAAGCTTACATTCCACCTTTTAAAGAAGAGATTGTTTTATACTAGAATAGCGTTGTAAAGTATTTCTTATATTCCCTTATGCTTCTTGTTTCTACAGGGTCTATGTTTCTTCGATAGGCGAGCTCTACTGAAACCAGACCTGCTATGAGACTTCCATAGAGCATTTGAGCTACGGTGCTTTCGCCCTCAATTTCTACCGTTAATGTTTTCACTCTGGATTTTTCGAGGTACTTAGTGACATAGTCAAGTACTGCAATGCATTTTCTATCCTTAGCTTTCTTCTCTCTAAGTATTAGTGCTGAGAATTTTCTAAAGTATGGTTGCTCCCAACCCACAATGTCGTTATGGCCCCATTCAGGAACTATTTCTACTTTAGCTGGTATTTTCGAATTCTCATTTAACTCGTTCTTAAACCTAATAGCTAATGGAGCATACTTCGTACAACCGATTATTATTGGCAATGTATTTTCAACATGATCAGCTATCTTCTTTACCTCTACATCGTCAACGCCGTCCTTTAGAAGCTCTATGGTTTCCTCTAACTCTTCTTCCCTAACAACATTTTCTCCTAAGACCATGTTTAACGATTTAGAGAGAGCAGCAAACATTGATGGTAGAGATGCTCTGGGGACAAGACCCTTAATAACTCTAATATGTGGCACATTGTTTTCCTTAGCTAGGTTTTCAAGTTTACCTCCGGACGAGACAGCTATCACTTTAGCTCCAACGCTTAGTGCTTGCTTGAAGCATTCAATAGTTTCTAATGTGTTGCCTGAGTAGCTAATAGTAACTACTAAATCGTGTTTCGAAACCCATTTTGGAAGAGCATAGTCTTTAACTGTAAATACTGGGATGTCAAGTTTTTCCGAAGCAACAACCTGGTAGAAATCACCTACAATACCTGAACCACCCATACCCGAAATAACCACTGCCCTAGGTTTCTCACCGAGTTTCTCAAGAACAATATTTCTCATGGTGTCAAG
>JAGGUY010000038.1 GCA_021158265.1 Thermoprotei archaeon | reverse complement strand
ATTATTTTATCTTCAATATCCTCTATTGTGAATGGTGCTTCGACATGTACTAGGATTTTTACTGCGAAAAGCTCCGAATATATTTTCAGTAGTTGTTCTAGGAAGAGTGAATTAGGTATTTTCACTATGCTTCCATCCCTAGTTTTTATTTCGGTGTAAAGTGCCCCTATGTTTCTTACCTTACCTATTACGTCACCTATCTTTATCATATCGCCTATTACGATAACTCTTCCGAGAAGTATCGCGTAGTACGATATAATGTTGGTGTAAAGGCTTTTAGCTGAATATGCTAGTATCAGCAGGAAACCTATTATTGCAAGTACGAGGTAAGTGTTCGCTGTGAAAAGCGAAATTATTATGAGAAGTATTAGCGAGTATATTACGATACTTAATACGTTATGTATTCTAACATATGCTGATTGTGAAATAATGTTTCTCTGAACCATTCTCCTAAGCATATTGTTTACGGTTTTGAGAACTGCAACACCTATTATGAAGGCTAGTGCTGAGTATATTATCTGGGCCATTAGGGGATTAGAAAGCAGTAGTCTTAGTTGCTCCATGTAGTATTCAACAAATTTCCAAATTGCCTCATTCTCTTGCATCCTAAATTCCTCTAAATGCTTTTACGAACTCCTCTGCAATATCGTTTCTCACTAACCCTATTATTTCGTACCCCGGTCTTAGCTCTTTAATTTTGTTTGGTTCTAAAAACTTTTCCCCATCAAAAATTGCTATAACCTTAGCTGCTAATGGTATTTTAAGTTCGTCGAGAGACTTGCCTATACAAGCATCGTTCTCTGTTAGTGTAAGTGAAACCAGACTGTACATTCCGCTAAATATTGGAGCTATTTTAACTAAGGAATACTTACCCTCAATGAATCCTTCAATGATGTTAGCTGTGACGTACGGGACACATATGGCTCTTTCGATACCTACTCTTTCTAAGAGCTTAGCTACTTTCTCATTCTTAACTCTAACAATGATTCTTGGAACACCGTATTCTCTGGCGATTAATGCTACAAAAAGGTTTACTTCGTCCTTATCTGTTGCCGCTACGAGAACATCTAATTTTCCTAGATCAACTTCGTCATATAGTGTTAGGTCTGTTGCATCTCTATTAATTGCTAATACGTCTGCTTCCTCAGTTACTATTTTACATTTCTCCTTTTCCTTATCGACAACTATGACCTCATTGCCTTTACCTGAAAGCATTTTTGCGAGATGTCTTCCAGTATCGCCTGCACCAACAATAAGTATTCTCATAGCACTATGCACCCAACGTTCTTCATTAACTCTTTACGCCTATCTAATTTGAAAGTTTCGGATATTTCATATAAAACCTAGACTTATAACAGTGAACATTAAACCGTAGGATGCTATAAACAATGCTGAGACCATAGCATGGCTCATGTTAGATAGCGTAATAAAAAGTATTTGAGCTAAGTACAGTATCGCTGAGAGATATGTGAGAAACATGTTATTTAGTACCAGGGAAAACGCGATTACGGGAAGAACATAGGCTGTAGCTAATAAGCAAAGATATAGTTTCCTAAAACTAACCTTATCTGACAATTTAACCATTAGTGGCGAAGACACTATGTTAAGCATTAGAGTCATTATTAGTATTTTCTCAAGCAAAAATACTTACTCCTCCATACAGCCATGTAGTTACTATTGAGACAACATTTACTAACTTTACTAGACAACATTAATTTCAGAAAAGAATTTAAGACGAGGTGCAACTTTGTTGAAAGACATTGTCTACTATGAAATAGATGAAGCATTTAAAATACATCATGTTAAAGGGAGAGAAATAATTGATTCCCGAGGTAGACCTACTGTTGAAGCTGAAGTATCTACTGTTGGTGGAGGTGTTGGTGTAGCCGCAGTTCCGGCAGGTGCATCTAAGGGTAAGCATGAAGCATGGGAGCTTAGAGATGGTGATTCAAGATTTTTCGGGCTTGGCGTTAGGAAAGCTGTTGAAAACATAAACACCCTTATTTCTAAGGAAATAGTTGGCCTCGACTCTAGATATCAGAGAGAAGTAGATAATAGAATGATCCTACTTGATGGAACGCCTAATAAGTCTAAATTAGGTGCTAACGCTATTCTCGCAGTTTCAATAGCTACTTCTAAGGCTGCCGCAGATACCTACGGATTACCGTTGTTTAAGTATTGGGGTGGTCATTTAGCTAGGACCCTCCCGACACCTTTCCTCAACATAATTAATGGAGGCAAACATGCTGGTAATGAGTTAAGCATACAAGAGTTCATGATCATTCCTGGAGGAGCCGGTGGTTTCTCAGAAGCGTTAAGGATGGCTTGTGAAGTTTACTATAAGCTTAAGGAGTTTTTAAAGGAAAAATATGGTCTTCAAGCGGTGAACGTAGGTGATGAGGGAGGATTCGCTCCGCCAATGTCTAAAAGTAGAGATGCTTTAGATGCTCTTGTAAGAGCAATTAAAATGGCAGGATACGTTGATGGGTCAGACGTAGCTATAGCTATTGATGCTGCAGCTTCAAGCTTTTACGACGAATCAAAAATGAAATACTTTATCGATGGGAAATATGTGGATCCCGATGATCTTCTAGAATATTACGTGGACCTTATTGAAGAATACCCTATAGTTAGTATTGAGGATCCATTCTACGAAGAGGATTTCAGAAGATTTGCTGAATTAACTAAGAAAGTAGGTTCAAAAATACTGATTGTTGGAGATGATCTCTTCGTAACAAACATTAACAGGTTTAGAGAAGGTGTCGCGCAAGGTTCGGCTAATGCGATCTTAGTTAAAATGAATCAGATAGGTACTATTAGCGAAACATTTGATGTAATCTACTATGCTAAACAGGTGAACTATCAGCCAATAATAAGCCATAGGAGCGGTGAAACCGAAGACACAACAATAGCTGACTTAGCTGTAGCAACGAATGCTGGAGCAATCAAGACTGGAGCACCTGCACGTGGTGAAAGAACAGCAAAATACAATAGATTGCTTAGGATAGAGGAAATACTAGGTAGTGAAGCTAAATACTCCGGATTCACAATATTTCCAAGTAAGCCCAAATAAAACGTTAGAAGCGATGATGAAGGTTAAAAGCGAGGAAAACATGTAAGTAAATGTCTGGAACCAGGCTTCTGAGCAAAACAAAGTTTAAGTTGAAGTAAAAAATCCTCTTCAACTAAAAATTATTTCTTTACTTTGGCGGCGCTGGTAGGCTCGCGCTTTCACCTGTCGATATTCCTGACAATGGTAGCTCTGGGAATTTCTCCTTCATTCTCTGCTCGGCCATTATTGATGCTTCTTCAAGTATTTTCTTTGCTTCACCACTAACTATTGTTGAATCAATTGTTGTTCCCGTAAATTCGCCAGCTTCTAGAACTATTGAGTGAAGTGTGCTGTCAATTTCGTCGAGCTCAAATGCTATTTCAGGTACTATGCCTTTCAGATGCTGCTTAATATCCTTAATAACCTCTACTATTGGAGCCATCGTTACAAGTACGTCTCCAAGCTCCCTAACGGTTTCAAGTCTTAGAGCTACCTGTTCTAGTGCAAGCTGCGCTCTAAGAACAGTCTTAGCTATTTTCCTTACCTCAGCTACTTCATTAGCGTATATTGCTGCTCTAGCACTATCTTTCATCATTTGTGCTGAAACAACCTTTTCGAAGAGCATCTTATCTCTTTCCTGAAGCTTGTTGAACAAGTGTTCTAGTCTATTTACCTGTATTTTAACCTTGTAAAGCGCCATAGCTAGCTTATACCTCATAGGTGGTGGCGGATGAATTATTCTAGCAATTCTCTCCTTAACCGATGGCTTAGGGCTATCGTCCCAGTCCTTAACAAACTTTTCAAGTCTAGATGGCATACTGTTTACCACCGAAAATGATGTTGCTCATTATTTTGTATTTAAAACTTAGGGGCTATACGGAAGCTTCTAAAGCAAAGCCCCTAACTCTTAAATAGCTTCAAGATGAATAAAGGATTTTTTCGAAAGCAAAAATTGGAAGAGTGGTTTAGAATGATCCTAACGGTTGAAACATTTGAAAAATACGTAGGCCAATCAGTAAAAGACCCCTATGGACGCTACGTAGGTGTTATAGCAGGTTTCTTCAGCGAAATCGATGGCACAGTAAACTATGTAAGCCTAGAGTACGCTAACGGGGAATTCGCTAAACTATCTGTAAGTAGGTTCGAATTCAAACCAGACTCTGTAATACTGGTTCCAGAATGGAAAGCCGAAGCTGATGAAGTAAAAATGAAACTAGAAACTGTCAGAAAAAGAGTTAAAGCACTCGATGATCTTTTCGCTAAGGGAGAAATAGCTAGGCATGCATATGAGGAGTTCAAGAGAAAATTGGAAACAGACCTAGGGAAACTTAGAATTGAAGCAAAAGAGGTTAGGAAGAATCTACAGCATAGACTAAAGGAACTTGAAAAACAGAAGGAAAGCTTAGAAACAGCATTAGCAGCAATGAAAATGATGTTCTTCTCGGGAGAATTAAGTGAACCGGTGTACAGAAGATCTTCAGAAATAATTAAGAGAAACATTGAGAAATGTGATGCCGAAAAGAAGGACATCAGAGCTGCAATGGATGAATTGGAGAAAATAGAGTCAGCACCTATATCGCTAACCGCCCCTCATAAGGAGGAAAAACCTGAGGAATCAATGATATCCGCACCTTCCGAAGAAGCACCATTAGTAGTGCATGTCGTTGAAAGTGAACAGTAAATATTTTTCCAACCCTATAATATTTTGAGGGACGCCGAGTGAGCAGAATCGCTAAGGAGTGGAGTGGTGAAGATTACGGTAGACCTTTCTTCCTTAGAATACTTAGCCGTTTAAAACCGCGCAAAACCTCTTTGAAAAGAAAAATTTCCGAAGTAATATATAGGCTAGATGTCCAAATGGAAAAACTTGACGAAACACTTACTAGACTAAGAAGCAGAGATAATGAGCTTCTAGAAAAGACAGTTAAAGCATACATAGCTAAAGATTTCGCTCGAGCATCAATCTATGCTAGTGAAGTAGCTGAGCTAAGGAAAATGGCTAAGATAGTTCTTGCAAGCAGGCTTGCACTTGAAAGGGTAAAGGTTAGATTGGAAACTATAGTTGAACTAGGAGACATAGCGTCGGTCATAGCACCTCTAGTTCCAGTTCTTAAGAGTTTAAAGACGCAACTTTCAGGAATAATACCTGAAATATCAATTGAACTTGAAGAAATAACTAACAGCATGAACAGTATGCTTCTAGAGGTAGGCCAGGTAGCTACAGCTGCTACATCAACACCTATGCTAACTGAGGAAGCTAAAAAAGTGCTTCTTGAAGCGCAAGCATTAGCTGAGGAGAAAATTAAGGAAAACTTCCCGAAAATCCCACCGCAAATAAAGATACCTAAGCTTGAAGAAACATCCTCAAGAATACCTGTAGCGCTAGACGTTGTTGCAGCTCAAACAGCACCTACAAAACCCACGAAAATAAAAATGCCTCTAAGGAAGCTTGAAAGTAAAGTTCTAGAGTATATTAGGTCACATAGAGGTTTCATAGATGTTAATGAATGTGCCGAAGTATTTGGTGTAGATAGGGAAGACATACTTAATGCTCTTAAATCCCTTGAGAAAAAGGGTAAGATAAAACTTAGGAGATAATAGGAGGACTATGAGTATCTCTTCCGGAATATGAGGTGTTTTTCTCTAGTCTAAAATCCATTATAGCCTAAAAATGGTAAGCTATGGTGCCACCCAATGGCGCTTAATGTACTTGAGGAATTGGCCCGGAAATATGCTCAACAAGCAGTTAGTGCTGATAGAAGCGGTAACAGGGAAATAGCTATTATCTATTACAATAAGGCTGTAGATACATTGATGAAAATAGTTAGACTTTACCCCGATAATCCCCTAACAAAAGTTTACCTCACAATGATTAAGGAGTATAAGGAAAGGGCAGAACAACTGAAGAACTTAAGTGTAAGTGTTCCTGTCGAAGGTGAGGAGCAAGGCGGGATTTCTATTGAGGACCTTATAGTTTCTGAAAAGCCAAGTGTAACATGGGATGACATAGCTGATTTAGAACATGCTAAGAAGGCTATTAAGAAGGCGATAATTTATCCAGCACGTAATCCTAGGCTTTTTCCGCTGGGTTGGCCTAGAGGAATACTTTTATATGGGCCTCCTGGATGTGGAAAAACCCTTCTAGCTTCAGCTGTAGCTAACGAAATAGATGCTGTTTTTATTAGTGTTGACGCTGCAACAATAATGTCTAAATGGCTTGGGGAAGCCGAGAAAAATGTTGCAAAACTTTTCAGAAAAGGTAGGGAAATGGCTAAGAAGGGAACACCAGTAATAATTTTCATCGACGAAATAGATTCTTTACTTGGAGTCTTTAGCGGTGAAGTGGGAGGAGAAGTTAGAGTAAGAAACCAGTTTCTTAAGGAAATGGATGGATTACAGGATAAGAAAAACAAACTACTACTCTTCGTAATAGGTGCAACAAATAAGCCGTGGAAGCTCGATGACGCCTTCATAAGAAGGTTTCAAAGAAGAATATATATTCCACCACCATCCTACGAAGCAAGAATTGAGCTCTTTAAGCTCTACACTAGAGAGCTCAAGCTTGATCCATCAGTAAACATTAGAGAGCTCGCAAGACTAACCGAAGGCTACTCTAGTAGCGACATCAAGGATATATGTCAGGAAGTCCAGGAGAAAGTAGTTGAAGAATATTTTGAAGAAACAGGAGGAGCATATGGGGAGCCAAGAGCAATAACCATGGATGACTTCATAGAGGTTATTAAGAGAAGAAGACCCAGCATAAATAGAGAGCTCATAAGAAGATACGAAATATGGACTGCAGAGTATGGAGCACTTTAGAAATGTTTTGCCTCAAAATTATTAAGGAAGAGAAAAAATCAAAAATTTTAGTTTTAATTTAAAGGTAACCTGTCGCTGTTTACTCTACCTTAGCTCTGAAGTAGTGGCCGTTGGGGCACTTGAAGAGTCCGATCTTAACGCCCTTTCTGCCCTTTGGTGCTAGTACCCATGTCTTTATTGGCTTGTCTACTTCAGCTCCACACTTTGGACACTTGGGCATATTCTATCACCATATTAATGTATAATAGTATTGGAATTTAAACTTAACTTCAGACCTTCACTATAAAACTATGGTGGGAAGAGAGAGCATTTCCAAAGGTAATGTAAAGAACTTCTTTAACATAACTGATGTTCTCCATTACAATATGGTGTTGGTAACCTCCTTTATCTTGAATCATGTGATTGAAAGCCTCAGTGTCAAATACTATTTTGACAAAACATCTAATAGAGAAAAATCTCCTTAAATGCTGGATCTGAAATTTTATAGACAACTTACCACAACTGAATATTTTAGGGTGAGTATTCGAAAATGTACTACGTTGAGGAATATAATGGTTTCACAATTTATGAAACAAAGGAGTTCAAACTAGAACATCCATCATTTATGCTACTTGGGCTTCCGGATACGGGGCTTGTTGCATCTATTTCTTCAAGCTATCTTGTGGATGCTTTGAAAATGGAGGAAGTAGGTGGCATTGATTCTTACAGATACTTTCCACCAATAGCCGTTATTCATAATGGAGAAAGCAAAATGCCCATAAGAATCTTCCATAGGAAAAATCTTCTGGTCATAATTTCCGAATTACCAATATCCCCTGGAGCAATTCATCCATTAGCATTTATGCTCGTAGATTATGCTCAAAAAAAGGGCGTAACACACATCGTTTCCCCCATAGGGTTAGGTGTTCCTCATAGAATGGAGGTTGAAAAGCCAGCGATCTATGGTCTTTCAACATCTAAGGATGGTAGCGAATTACTAAGTAAATTTGGGGTTAAGAAGTTTCAGGAAGGATTTATTGTAGGACCTTATGCTGTAATTTTGAAGGAGGCTAAGAGAAGAAAGGTAAGCAACATTGTTATATTCGCGGAAGCTTTCATTGACTTTCCAGACCCGGCTGCTGCAGTTGAAGTGCTTACTATTTTAACTAAGATATTCAATGTTGAAGTTAATTTAAAACCTCTAATAGAGAAGGCTGAAGAAATAAGGCTGAAAACAAGGGAGCTTATGATGAATACTAAGAAGGTTATGGAACGAATGAGGAAAGGATATGAGCAGCAATTACCCTTAATGTACGTTTTCTAGATCCTTACCGTCAAAATGCTTAAGGGCGTGATAAACTATGTCGAGTAGAAGAATTCGTGATATGTTGAGAGAGTTTGAAAGGGAAATCGAGGAAACTATTGAGGAAATACTTGATAACATTATGGGCACATATGAGGCTAAACCTCTCTGGAGTAAGGATGGGACATTGGAGCCTCTTGTAAGTGTTGTTGAAAAAGAGGACAAATACGTGATCACTATAGACTTGCCATTAGCTAACCTTGAAACCCTCTCTATAACAGGTAAGTACAACTATATTGAGCTAAGATGTAAGCTTAAGCAAAGTGTTAAGTTAAGTGATTGGCCCATGTCTCGAACGGAGTTCAGAGAGTACAGAAAAACAATTACACTACCTAATGACGCTGATGTAGCAAAGTTTGAAATTAGAAAGCATGTTGAATATTCAATAATAGAAATAATTGTTCCTAAAAAGAAAACTTAGCCTTTAGCATGAATTTCAACAATATCTCCATCCATTAGAACATGGTTTTTACCTACCCTTTCACCAGGATACTTAGCTGAAGGACCCCATATTTTCGCATACTTAAAATTCTTGTATAGCCTAGAGTGGACTCTTTCAGCTACATCAAGAACCGTAGAACCCTTCTTTAAAATTAGGGGTTGTGGTGAAGGTTCATCCTCGCCCGGCTGCTTAGTATAAACTCTTATTATTTCAGTTATTTTGAAGAATATTTTACCTAACTCCTTTAATCCTAAGCTATTCTTTGCGGAAACAGGTATTATAGGTACTTCCTCTCCTGCAAGAGCCTTTATCTTAGCAACTATTTTGTTAACTTCTTCTCTGTCTACAAGGTCAACTTTATTAAGCAATACTATGGCGGGTTTATATGTTGTACTTTCGAAAATTGCTGATTCAACATCATCCAATGTTACTTCTCCAAAAATCCTAACTAATGCATGATATATTCCATAGTCTCTAAGTAGTTTTTCAACATCCTTAGCTGTAGCGTTAACCAACTTACCGGAAATTATTACTTGAATACCCCCGCTACTCTTCCTTTGAATATCAACCTTCCCCTTAGGTTTACGTATGAAGATTTTCGCTTCATTAAGCTCTTTAAGAATAGTTTTCAACTGACCTATAGGATTATTTGAAGCATCTAAGACTATGGCTATTGCATCAGCGTTTCTAGCTAAACCAAGCGATTTAAGGCCCCATCCTTCACCCCGCGATGCTCCTTCAAAAATAGCTGGTGCTTCTACAAGCTGGAACTTTATATCTTCAAAAGGCATCATGCCAACAGCGGGTTTCTGAGTCGAGTATGGTACGGGTGAAATAAGTACTTTAGCGTTAGTTAGTTTCGTAAGCAAAGCGCTCTTTCCAGAATTAGATAAGCCTAGTAAAACTATTTGAGCAGCGCCTTCCTTCTCAACAAAGAACTTAGGTCCCTTACCGCTCCTTCTTCTCCTCTGCTCTTCAATTTCCCTTCTAAGAATAGCCATTTGCCTTCTAACTTGACCTATTAGCTTCTCCGTACCCTTATGTTTAGGAACTGCTGAGAGAAATTCCTCTAAGGCTTTAAGTCTTTCCTGAGGAGTTTTAGCCTCCATAACCTTAATCCACTTAGCCTTAGCTTCGGCAGGTAAATTAGTTACCATGAGTTAGCCTCCCTTAAACTACTTCTTTTTAACATATTCTTTAGGCGCAATATTCTTAATTGTCTTCCAACTTTTCCTAACAATATTTGGTAAAAACCCGTTTTTTAAATAGAACTCTTTAATCCACGAAATCGTTTTCTCATCTGAAGGATACCCGCTTCCGAAATCCCCATACATTCTCCTCAAAGCTTCAATATGTTTTTCCCTATAAACTTTAGCAACTATTGAAGCAGCTGAAACAACAACATATTTTTTATCCGCAAAATGCTCGGTAACTATTTTTCCGCGGAAATTTAGTAGCCTAATCCTACTTTTTAGCTTCTCAGGAGACATTGAGGGTAAATCTATGACTATTTCCTCTATGTTTTCAAAATCTCTTAATGCTTCTTTAACTATTTCAACGTATTTATCAGCTAAAATCTTGTTTATGTTTCTACGATCTATTTCTTCAACACCGACTTCTTTAACATATATCTTCTTTGCCGCCTTCTTGATAACGCTATAGTATGCCTCTCTCATGTACGGACTTAGTAGTTTACTGTCCCTAACACCTAAATGTTTAAGCTTAACTATGACGGCTTTATCTATTACAACACCTGCTACGAACATGTTACCTATTACTGGTCCTTTACCTGCCTCATCTATTCCAAGTATTAAGCTCAAATGTTTTCTCCCGATCACCTACAGTTTTTCCTAACTACATTTAGAACTTCGTTTTCTTTAAGAGGTTTAGCCTTATTATCCCTGTTTTTCCTAAACGTTTCGAACAGTATATACTGAACGTTTGTTTTCTCGCAAATGAACTTGGAGATTTCTTTTAGGTCAAGAATTCCTAAGCCGAAGAAGTAATGGTTCACATAGCTCTCATTCTTTCTAATAACGTCATGTAGGTGTACCACATATATCTTGTCTTTCCCTATAATGTTTATCCAATCACTAATTACCCCTAGTGGTGTATATGATGTTTCACCTGCATTGTAATATGCTATAACAGCATGTCCAACATCTAAGCAAAATTCTAGACTACCTAAGCTTACTTGAGCAAAAAATGTTGGATACGCAAAATGGCCATGAGGATTATTCTCTAAAGTTATTACTACGGAAAATTCGTTGCTTAAATCTTCCAGAAACCTTATTGTTTCATTAGCTCTCTTAACTATTTTCTCAACAACTTTTCCATCGAATGTTATTTCCTCGGATATTAAGTGTAGATTGAAATACTCTGGTTCGAAATGGCTTATATTCTCTATCACTTTCTTTACGACTTTTCTTGAAGCCTCAGCCACTTCGTTAATGGGGCTAGCTAATCTTAAATCTCTCCAAGGCCCATGAAATCCTATCTTAAATCCTAAATCATATGCTTTCTTCACGATGTCCTGAAAATCCTGTTCATAAGGCCATGGATAATCTAAGGATATTTCAACGTAGTCGAAGCCTATTTCTCTCATTGACTCTAATAGTCGTTTCTTATCCCTATTACCGTACCATAAGCTAAACCCTATCCTTCTTAGCGACAATATTCACCTCTACTTAAAAGCGTTCATTATTAAGTGCTTTAAATTAGTGAAGTCCTTTAATTGTTTTTCTTTCAACTTTTCCTCATAAACCAATATTTCCCTGGTAAATACTTCTCTAGTATGGGATTCGTCTTTGAAAACGCTATTGAAGATTACGTAAGATACTAAGTCCGGGCATGGATGTTCTATTAGGTTTTCCTTAATGATGCATCTATCGCTTTTCAAAATACTAAATAATTTAGCGGTCTTTTCGAGAATAGTTTTAAGCATGCGAAGGAACGTGTCTTCAGCTTTTTTTGAACCTAAATATAGGGTATTGTGTATGCCATATTTTGCTATGATTTTTAATATTTCAGATTCAGCTTTCTTACTTTCTAGGGGAACTATTCTTAAGCAAATGTCTTCTCCGGGAAAAGTACTTGATATTTTTAAGCCTAGATTTTTAAAAATACTTACTATGGTACTAGCATTCTGAGGATATGTTATCAGAATAGGTACAGCACGTAACTTCTTAAAGGCTAAAGTAATAAATGCTAAGCCTAAAGCATCTTCGTTCAACACATCTGCTAGAAGAAAAACCTTTTCCCCGCTAGCCAAAGATTCAATAATCTTACGTATTTTCCCGGATTTAACGAGTTCTTTGAGACAGTATGTTTCGTTTCTATTTCTCATAGGCATTCCTCAACTATTTTGAAGATAATGTCGCTCGGTTTTTCAAGTTCACTCAGTCTTTTCAGGTTTGCTTTAACTCCCAATGCTCCTCTAAATGCTTTATCTATAAAATCTATGATTTCATGGATTTTTCTGGCGTGATATAGTGGGAATCCCCATTGAACAACACATTTGTTTACGTCTAGTTCCTCAGGAAAGTATGTGAGACTGGGAACACCGTAAAGTGCAGCTTCTCTAGCCAAACTAGCTCCACCAGAAATCACTGCTAAGGTTCTCTTAAACAGGCATCTAAGATTTATTGCCCTTTTAGGTACAATAACGTTTCTGATTTTGGAAGCATATCTTCTCTGAGATTCGTAACGAGGTAGGAAAATTACTGGTATATTTAGGCTACTTAAATACTCAAGTACTTTTTTGTAAAGAGGCTTATACTTAAAATAAGCCGCCTTTTCCTCCTCAGGTCTAAAAATTATTATTCTTTCCTTCTCTGATAATCCAAGTTCCTTTACAGTTTTTTCACATTCAAAAGTGTTTATGTAATTATCGTTTATCCATTCCAACTCATCAACACCATTATAAACAGCATCTTTAATGTAAGTGCTAAGCATGTATCTTCTGATAAGCTCTCTACGTATGCATTTCGAGTAGACAACGTAGCTAGCTAAGGGAATGGTAAGCCTACTAACCTCTACTGCATGAGGGGTATCGGTTACTAAAATTATGGGTATTTTTAAACCAAATGCTACTCTGACAGCGCTTGGACTAGGATAAGATATTAGAAGTGATGGTTTTTCATCTTCAACTATTTTTGTGAGTTTTTTCATACGTTCAATATCGGCAATCAACTTTCCTCTGAGAGACGCTCCACCATATTCTCCTACGCAAAAGTGTTCTTCTCTAAATAGGGAAAGTAAGGATTCTACGTATTCATACTTCCTACAGGTAATTATTGTTCTAAAACCTTTACTTCTAAATTTCCTAGCCAAACTAAGCATAAGTAACGCTTGTTTCGATGTGAGTACATCAAACCATATTTTCAAACCACAAACACCTTCACATAAAGATGTATCGGTAAACAACTGAAACAACTTTATATGCTATATAAGTGAGAAGCAGTAGTAATGTAAGATACGTGGTTATCTTTAAGTATTTCATGAAATAGCTTCTTTTAAGGGAAACTGCTATTAGAAAGTAAACTGATGCAAAAAGGATCATTAGCGTTTCCTTCATTAACAATTCTAAATCCATAGCATTATCCCTATTTCCTTTAGAAAACATAAGCTATTGAAGAATAATAAAAATTTACCTCCGAAATCCCTATTATTTACGCTAAATATATGATTTAGAGGCGGTGTCTTATGGGGAAGCTTTTTGGAACAGACGGTGTTAGGGGAATAGTTAATGTTGAACTTACGCCGGAATTAGCATTACATTTAGGGTTAGCTATAGGAGCATTCTTTGGTGAAGGCTCTAGAGTACTTGTTGGCCGTGATGTGAGAAGAGGAGGAGAAATGCTGTTCAAAGCCGTTACTTCGGGCTTGTTAAGTTCAGGAGTTAAAGTTCACTATGCTGGAATGGTTCCTACGCCAACACTTCAATACGCTATTAAACATTTCGGATACGATGGAGGAGTTATGATAACTGCAAGCCATAATCCTCCAAAGTATAACGGTATAAAGGTCATAGGACCTAATGGTGTAGAAATAAGTAGAGATCAGGAGAGAGAAATAGAGGAAATATTTTTCTCGGAGAAATGGAGAAGAGCAAGTGTAATAAGTGTTCCCGAAGATGTTCCTAGGCAGTATGGTGTAATTGAAGCTTACGTTAACGCTGTGCTAAGCCATGTTGATGTTGAAAAAATTCGTTCTAAAAACTTCAGGGTTCTCATAGACCCTGCTAACAGTGTTGGGGCTTTGACAAGTCCTTTAATAGCTAAGAAGCTTGGATGCAAGGTTTACACAATAAACGGGCATTTAGATGGTGATTTTCCCGGAAGAGAGCCTGAGCCTACAACTGAAACTCTTAAGGAAACAGCTGAAGTAGCTAAAGCATTAAGGGCGGATTTGGCCGTAGGTCATGATGGTGACGCTGATAGAGCCATATTCATAGATGATTTAGGAAGAATTCATTGGGGTGATAGAAGCGCAGCAGTAATCTGCAAGTACTTTGCTAAGAAGGGCCTTAAAGGTAAGGTTGTAACAGCAGTTTCATCATCAATAATTATAGAGGACGTATTGAAACCCTACGGTTTAGAAGTTGTTTGGACTAAGGTAGGTAGCGTAGATATTTCACATTTAATGTTGAAAATAGGTAAGGAAGTGCTTTGCGGTTTTGAAGAAAATGGAGGATTCATGTATCCACCACATGTCCCGGTTAGAGATGGCGGTATGACACTTGCTCTAATGCTCCAAGTACTGGCAGATGAGGGAAAGAAGCTTTCACAACTCTTCGACGAACTACCTCACTACTACACTTTAAAAACAAAGATACCTATGAGTAGAAGTGATGCTTTAAAGGTTGTCGAAAAAGTTGCAGAACATTTCAAAAATGAGAGACTCATAACAATAGATGGTGTAAAAGTCTTAATGAAGGACGCATGGGTTTTAGTAAGACCTTCAGGAACAGAACCTATCCTAAGAATAATGGCTGAAGCTAGAGATGAAGCAAAGCTTAAGGAAATAGTTGATACGGTAAAGAAAATAGCTTATGAAACGGTGGGTAAGAAATGAAATATAGGCTCATGGATATTTTAGCATGCCCTATGTGCAAGCATTTCCCCCTTGAGCTTTATGTTCTAAAGGAAAACTACTATGAAAAGAGAGAGCTTGGTGGAAGAGAAAAACCAGTTTGCGAACTATACTGCGGGTATCTTAGAAAAAACGTAAGCGAATTAAAAGAGCCTCCATGTGATGAATGCTTTAAGAGAGAAGTTGACGAAGGAGTACTGTATTGCCCATCATGCGGTAGATGGTACCCAATAGTGGAGGAAATACCTAGAATGTTACCTGATGAGCTAAGAAATAGGAAAGAGGATTTAGAATTCCTTAGCAAGTATAAGGATAAACTACCTGAGAAAATAGTTTACGAAGGTAAACCCTTCAACCTCAAAATTTCATGATAAATTTTAAACTATTACTCGTATTAAATAGGTAAGAGAAAGCTAGGTGAGATGGTATATAGTGTATCCTTCACCGGAAGAATCATTTGCAGCACACCTAACAGAATGGGTTAAAATGCAAAAGAACCTACTTGAAACCACAAAGAAACTTAATGAGAACATTAAGAGAGGCGATAGATTAACGCTGATAATAGCTACTAGAACAGCTTTCCAACATATGATGAGAACCATTAAAGCTTTTGATCAATGGCTTCAAGACCCATTCATAATAGAGCACATGCCAAGAGAAATGCTTGAAGAAGTATGGAGCACAGTTTATGAAATATTTACAAAACTTCTAGAACTAGATATTAAGCACACAAGCTCCTTCAGAGACCACATATTGAAATTAGCTAAGGAAGAAAAACTTAACCCACTACTTTGGCCTAGAGAGAAAAGAGGCCCGGAAAAGAAGCCTTCACTACATACAACAATCTAGACATCTGTTCTAAAGTAAAAAACTTTATTTTCTTAAGAACACATCTAAGCTTCATAGGAGTTAGTATTATGAAACTAAAAATCTACAAAGACTTCACTGATTTCCGCGATAAAGCATTTGCTATAACTCCAGAGGAAGCAGAAGCCTTCTTGAATGATCTTATAAAATATTTAAGGAGCGAAAAGGGAAGGACTTTTAACAATTACCATAGGTCTAAAGGCCTAGTTTACTTGAACGTCGAAAATGTAGGTAAAGTATATGTTATAGGGGATCTGCACGGAGATGTTGAAAGTTTAGGCTTAATATTTCATAGAATAAACGAGATAGACAGTAACGATATAATTGTGTTTTTGGGAGACTATATTGATAGAGGACAGCTTTCCTATGAAACAATACACATCATAGCCTCATTGAAAATGAAATACCCGGAAAACATAGTTATGCTTAGAGGGAATCATGAGCCTCCCGAGAATCTTAAGCCTTATCCACATGATTTTCCCTATTTCTTAAGGCTTAAGTTCGGTAGCTCGTGGAAGAAAATATATGATATGTTTATGGAAATATTTAGAGAATTACCGCACGCCGTTTATGCTGAATCTAAGCTTTTCATGGTTCATGGAGGAATACCCACTAAAGAACATGAATTAAAGGTAATAGATGAGGCCTCGGAGAGCAAATATTTTCCCGTTTTAGAAGAACTCTTATGGAATGATCCAAGCGACTACGTTGACTACTATGTTCCATCGCCTAGAGGAGCAGGCATGCTATTTGGAATAAGGGTTACTAGAGAATTCAACAGAAAAAACAATGTGTTAGCAATTATTAGAAGCCACGAACCATGCGAAGGCTATAAGCTTAACCATGGAGGAGCAGTAATAACAGTCTTCTCCAGAAGGGGACCACCGTATTTCAACTATAAGATAGGATATGGTGAGTTTGAGCTTAGGAAGCTAAATAATTTAAGTGACGTTATAAAGGGGTTAAGAACATTAGAATAGGTTTAAAAACCTCTTCTTCTCCTTCTTCTCCCTGGTCTCATAAGTTTAAATGTTAGTTCTTGTTCAGCATCTATAGGTATTATCTTTGGCTTCAAATTTTCTACGGCTTCAGCTATTTTTTCAGCATTATCTCCAAGCTTACCTATGTTTTGCTCTAGAAAGTCTAATCCATCAGCTGTTATCCGCAGTTTCTTATTTCTAGGATTAGTTTCTAAGAGTCCTAGATAAAGTAGTGCAATTAAATCCTCTTTAAGTTCTTTTGAAGAGAGAATTCCAGCTATTTCGAAGAAGTTATATCCTAGCTCTATTTTCTCCTCCTCTTGAACATCCCTAACTAAGTGGTAGAGTGCTTTCTCAGTTATTTCTCCAAAACTTTTAACAATGTGTAGTAACGCTATTTTTCTCGAATCATTAACTATGTCATTTATTGTTAGAGCTGGTCTTGTAATGATCTTTAATTCCTTTGATTTACCCGGAGTTGACATTGCTTTCACCTGAAGCCTCAGTAGTTTTAGTTTTTTTGTGAATATTTAATCTATCCGCTATTCTTCTTAGAGCCTCACTTAAGCTTAAACCTGAGAGAATTAACGAATCTATTTCGTACTTTAACATTTCAGCACCATAAGTACTAAATATTTCATTGTATTTTTTAATTAGCTTCTCATAGAGCTCCTTATCCTTGCCTTCAAGCTTAAACACTTTCTCCATTTCAACTTTCTCCACTTCCTTAATACTTATTTCAGCCTGTATTTTAGGTAATGTGGTATTTACTAAAATACCTATGGATACCAGGAAGGAGGAAATTCCTAAGATAAGTGCTAATGCTCCTAGTATTTGGAGAAACATTAACATATAGGCATACTTATTTGTCAAAGACATGATTGTGTAAGATAACATTATAGAGTATGGTGCTAAAACCATTACCGTAAATGATGCCGCTGGAATAAATTTCGGCTTAGTTTGCAATATGTTTAAAGTAAGTATGACTGCGGTGAACGAAACAATACTTACTAAGATAAATATTGTAGCCAATACGCCATTTACTCTGAGTAGTTCTTCTACATCAACTATTGCTATGTTAAGTAACGTTAATGTTGCCAATATTATGTAGGAAAATGTGCTAAACTTCCTATATATTTTAAGTGTGGTTTCAGTTCTTTTTAAAGCATTTTTAAAATTCGTTACTTCCTCCTTGAAACTGTTGATTTTCTCGATAAACTTTTCAATAGAAACCTCATCTAATGAGGCAATAGAGTTTGCTAAATCTGTAAGTTTCGCTATTAAGGTTAGTATTGACTTATATACTCTGAAACCTCCAACCCTGTTTGTTTCTGATACCTCCTTTCTTAACTCGTTCAATAAGTTATTTAATTCTTCAATATTGCTCCTAACTTCCTCCTTTATTTCAAGTTTTTTCAGAGAGTATTCAACATGGTTTATTAAGGATAGTAGTGTGTCAAGAGCATCCGTTTTTCTCAAATGCTTTTCTACCATTTTCCTAAAGCACCGCTTAAGTAGGTTTAAAGGTCAGGTCCGCTGAAGGTTCATCAAGCCCCCAACCCCTAAGGGCTTCAGAGTGAAGGGGGTCATCATTCCTATAGTCTAGTCGTTTCCTCCTTTACTCTTAAAGTTTACTCATAAGTTAAGCTTTAACTTACCCTACTATCTAAATTATTTCTGCGAAAAACAATGGGTCGGGGTGGCATAGCGTAATGGGTCCCAGTATTGTAGAAACATCTGTTGGGTCACGTTTTGAGAGAATAGGAGCTCATAGCCACATTAGAGGACTAGGCTTAACAAGTGAAGGAAAAGCTCTGCCTAAAGCCGATGGAATGGTTGGGCAAATTGAAGCTAGGGAGGCGGCGGGATTAGTTGTTGAAATGATTAAGGAGGGAAGAATGGCTGGTAGAGGAATACTTCTAGTTGGTCCTCCGGGAACAGGTAAAACAGCAATAGCTATTGCTATAGCTAGAGAGTTGGGCGAAGATACACCCTTCGTTAGTCTCTCAGCATCGGAGGTTTATTCTACAGAAATAAAGAAGACTGAAGTCCTAATGCAAGCTATGAGGAAGGCGATAGGAGTTAAAATTAAAGAGATAAGAAAGGTTTACGAAGGCGTTGTTAAGAGCCTTAAAGTAGCTTTCAAGAGACACCCATATAATCCATATTATAAGGTTCCAAGTAGTGCTAAAATAACATTAGCTACGAGAGACGAAGAAAAAACATTTACTGTAGATAGAGACATAACAATGGAGCTTCTTAACAAGGGTGTTTCAGTAGGGGACGTCATATGGATTGATAGTGAAACTGGAAGAGTAACTAAAATAGGTAAAGTTAGAGGTTTTGAAAAAGCAAAGTACTACGATATTGAAACAGAAGTTCTCGTGGAAATGCCTAAAGGGAGAATTCTTAAGGAGAAAGAATTCGTACATACAGTTACACTACATGATCTAGACATGAGCGTTGCGGCTAGAAGAGGAATAGTATCTCTGCTCTTCGGGATGCCTACTGAAAGAGAAATATCTTCTGAAGTAAGGAAAACAGTTGATGAAGAAGTGAGGAAGCTTGTTGATGAGGGAAGAGCAGAAATAATTCCCGGGGTACTCTTCATAGACGATGCCCACATGCTCGATATTGAAAGCTTCGCATTTCTAAGTAAAGCTATGGAAAGCGAATTAGCACCAATAATAATCTTAGCTACAAACAGAGGAATAACCAAAATCAGAGGAACAGATATTGAATCACCCCACGGTATGCCCTTAGATCTTCTCGACAGGCTACTAATAATCCTTACAAGACCCTACACTAAAGACGAAATAAGAGAAATACTTAAGATACGTAGTGAAGTTTTGAAAATAAAGCTCACCGATGAAGCTCTTGAAAAACTTACTGAAATCGGTGCTGAAACATCTCTAAGATATGCGGTGCAACTGATGGAGCCAGCATGGGAGCAGGCAAAGAAGCTAGGCAAAGATACTGTCGAATTAGAAGATGTAGAAAGTGTTAGAAAACTATTTGTTGATTTGAAGGAGTCAGCTAAATATGCTAAAGAATTCGAAGAGAAAATGCTCAAGTAAATTCATAAACCTATTAAAGCAATTATTCCTGCAAGATTAACGGCAATTAGGCCTCCAACAATAAGTGTTGAAACTATTTTTATGAATGAAGAAGCTTCCTCACCTATCTTCCAGTAAAGTATAACTATCATTAACGCCGGAACCCACGATGTAAAACTTATCAGAACTGATGAGTCCTTAACTAAATTAACAAATCCACCATCGCCTCTTAAGTAAACATGTAGAAACGCAAATATTACAGATACTACAATTGTAACGAATGATACTGAACTGTATAGTTTACTTTTAACTACATCTCCTAAGCTTAATGTCAAATACTTATATTCGTACAGTATGTACGCATTACATAGAATAATTGCCTCTATAGCTAATATTGAAGATGCAAAAACACCTATAGAGAAGAGAACAGTAGCGTAGGGTCCAAGAGCCCTAAGTGCTAAAATAATGTCATAAACTGATGAAGCATTCGGAGGAGCATATGCTGCAGCAACGACAGCAATAGATATGCTAGCGAATGTCGAAAAAACAAGTCCTGTAAGTATATCTAAAAATTCCTCGGGAACTTCTTCAAACTTCATACCCTTCATTATGACGCTTGAAGACTGAAATATTAGTGCATACGGTGCAGCTGCCGCTCCAAAGATGGCTAATATATCCATGAATAACTCCTTAAATTCAACATTGGGAGGGATAGTTATGCTTAGAACTATCTTACCTAGTTCCTCAGGATTCTCTACAATGTAAATGAGCATAACAACTATGTAAACTGAGAGTACGAGACTCATAATAGTTAAGATTCTTTCGAGATATCTATATTCCTTCTGTAGGGAAATAGCTAAGACAATTAACGAAATCGAGGCTAAACCTAAAGCCCATGGTACGCTTAATAATTGCTGAAGAGTGAAAGCTAAACCTATGAGATTTATTTCGACCGTAACTATGTTTGCTAAGAGTAATAGAACTATAAGGATTAATGTAATGTTTCTTCCAACAATCCTTTTTATTTCCGAAACCAATCCCTCCCTAGTATAAACGCTGACATGTACTGCAAGTTGCTGTAGTAATGCCATAATGGATGATGCAAAAACTATAATCCAAAGCAACTTATATCCGTAAGCGGCTCCAACATATGAGAATGCACCTATATTTGTTATTTCAAGACCTGAAACAGCCGAAATAAGTCCGGGACCAAGTATTCCAAGGAACTTCTTAACTTTACTTACATGCACATCGCATACTCCTCATAAAAACTTAGCTTTGCTGTTTCACCATGCTTGTCTCAAATGTCCCCACTATTTTAGGTACGTCAGATATTACCTTATTTAAAGTTTCAGGGTTATTCATAGTATTCTGGTCTATGACTAAGAGAACGTATAGCGGTGTTGTTCCACCTTTAACTTCACTACTTTCTTGACTGTGTATGTAGTGTAAGCTTAAAGTGTTCGATAAGGTTATGGGCTCTACTGACATGGTTTTCTTCGGTTTAGCCTCTTCACTACCTAACTGTATTTCGTCACTAACCCTCCTTTCATTGTTCTTTACCTCACCACCTTCTTCCGAAGAGCTAACCTTTCTCTTAACGAAGTAGTAATTGTAAACGAATGGCATGATTCCCCCAGCAACGTAAATAAATACTTTGACAATGAGCCCGACATCTATAAACACTGCTACATCACCCCCTTTCCCTAAACAATATATTCAGTTATGGTTTAGTTTTTAAGCTAAGTTGCATAGTTTCGGAAAAGACTTATGATAGAAGATTATACCGTAAGATATTGTAGAGTAACACTTAAGTATTAACATGGTCTATTGGCAGGAAATACTTGGGCTAAACTATTTAGAGCCTCCGTGTTTTAAAAGGTTGTTTAAACTAAACATTTTTTAACTCCTTAAGTATTTCGCTAACTACATCTCCAGGATTAGGAGATTTGGTTATTGCCGAACCTACGATAATAATGTTTGCTCCGGCTTTAACAAGTGGGGCTATTTTGCCCGGTTTTAGTCCTCCAGCTACAGCAATTGGTTTTTTGAAGAGTTTCCTAATACGTCGAGTTATTTCAATAGTCGCCTTAGACGATGCAGATATCCCTAACTTTTTCTGAACATCTATTCCTAAATGCACCCCTAAAATGTCAACACCCATTTCCACTAGCTCCAAAACTCTAGCTTCCGGATTCGGATGGGATATTAAATCAGCCATAACTAGTACGCCATGTTTTCTAGCATACTCTAGAGCCTCAAGTATTGTAGCGTCACTTGCTACCGCAAGAACAGTCACAATATCTGCTCCTGCATCATGAGCTATTTTCGTTTCTAAACCACCTACATCCATGGTTTTCATGTCAGCAACAATTATTGCCTCCGGAAACTTTTCCCTTAAAACCCTTACAGCACGCATTCCCTCCTTTTTAATGAGAGGTGTTCCAGCTTCAAGAATTTCAGCTCCATTATCCCATGCTTCCTTAGCTATTCTTAATGCTTCATCTACTGATAGTAAGTCTAAAGCAATTTGTAGTCTAGGTTTCCTAAGTAAATCATCAACACTTATTTTCAACGCTAAACACCTAAACATTAAATTGTCCTTAGGGATTTAATAGCTACCGCTTATAGACTCAAGAGTTTAGTATTTAAGATTAAACCGTACTATATGAGTAATGTTGTGGTCGGAAATGACAAAGTATGTTTTCGTTACCGGAGGAGTGCTTTCAAGCGTAGGTAAAGGTATTGTTGCTGCTTCAATAGGTAAACTACTCAAGGCTAGGGGTTATAGTGTTACTGCTGTTAAAATAGACCCCTACCTTAATGTTGATGCTGGAACTATGAACCCCTTCATGCACGGTGAAGTATTTGTAACTGAGGATGGGGGCGAAACAGATCTTGACTTAGGGCATTATGAGAGATTTCTTGACATTAATCTCTCAAGGAACAATAACATAACTACAGGCCAAATTTACTCTACGGTTATAGAGAAAGAAAGAAAGGGTGAATACCTAGGTCAATGTGTTCAAATAATACCGCATATAACCGATGAAATCAAGAGAAGGATAAGGCTCGTTGCGCAAGAAACACAGGCCGATATCGTAGTTGTCGAAATAGGTGGAACTGTAGGAGACATTGAAGGACTACCTTTCTTAGAAGCTATTAGACAAATGAGAATTGAGGAAGGTTTTGAAAACACATTGTTTGTTCATGTAGCTTTAGTCCCGATACTCGAAGTTACAGGGGAGCAGAAAACAAAACCTGTACAGCATAGTGTTCAGGAGCTTAGAAGGATAGGTATACAGCCTGACATTATAGTTGCAAGATGCAGAGTTCCCTTAGAAAGAGAAGCTAAACGGAAAATAGCTCTCTACGGTAACGTCCCCGAGGATTCCGTTTTTACATCGTATACCGTTGAAACAATATATGAGGTACCGCTGATTCTGGAAAGACAGGGGTTAGGTAGTAAAGTTACATCTAAGCTTAAACTCGAAAATAGAAGTCCTGATCTTACCGATTTAGAATGGTTTGTAAGTAGGTTAAAAAAGTTCTCTAGGAAAGTAGTTGTAGGTATGGTTGGTAAATACACTAAACTTAAAGATAGTTACTTAAGCATTAACGAAGCACTCGTACATGCAGGAACTTTTGCCAACGTAAAGCCTATTCTCAAATGGATTGAAGCAACAGATATTGAAAGAGGTAAACTCACTCCTGAAGAAGCATTGGAGGGCGTTGACGGAATAATCGTTCTTCCAGGGTTTGGGAGAAGAGGTGCTGAAGGAAAAATTTCGATAATAAAGCATGCTAGAGAAAATAATATGCCAATACTGGGAATATGCTTCGGAATGCAACTTATGGTTGTAGAGTACGCTAGAAACGTTGTTGGACTTGAAAAAGCCAACACTACTGAGATAGATCCTAAAACCCCACATCCTGTTGTTGATTTAATGGAGGAACAATTAAAAATAGATAGACTTGGAGGAACTATGAGGCTAGGTGCTTACAGAATAGATTTAGAGGAAAACACTTTAGCTTACTCACTGTATGGTGTAAAAAGCATTTATGAAAGACATAGACATAGGTATGAAGTTAACCCGAAATACGTAGATAAGCTTGTTGAGTCAGGCATCGTTATTTCGGGAAGAAGTTATGATGGAAGAGTCGAATTCATAGAGTTACCTTCTAAACAGCACAAGTTCTACTTAGGTACACAAGCACATCCAGAATTCAAGTCCAGGCCTCTTAGACCATCCCCACCATACCTAGGTTTCCTTAAATCTATGGTGTAATTATAAAAATGTGTGAGCGTGAGAAAAGCCTTAGCAGTAAGCATTAGTCTATGAGTATTATTATCTTCCTTACATTAGTTTTTGAAATCTTCTTAACTCCTCTCTTTCCCGGTTCATAAACAGATTTCACTAGTCCTGCAGATTCGAGAATCCTTATTTGCGCACTTGCATTAGCCTTACTTTGTGAAATAAGTTCTGCTGCTTCGCCAACATTTGCTCCTCGGTTACGCAGGAAACGTAGTATTTTGAGTCTTGTGGGCGATGAGAGAGCTGATGCAACTTTCTTGATGTATTCGTCTCCCCTAACGACAACAACATCTCCGATCTCATAGATTCCGGGTGTTTTAGGTACCTCTATTTTTATTTCGACAGCCTCTTTTTCCTGCATTAATTTTCACCATGTATTCTATGTTTTTCAACTTATTAAAAGTTTGGATTAGTAAGATTACAGCTTAATTAAAACCATTAAATCAAATGATATAAAATTTAAGGCTGAAGAAAACACATTAATAGGTTCTCTAAGCTTAACCTAGCTTGGAAGCGGTGTTTTAGACGATATGTTGAGGAATCCGGGAGAAGCCTATAGGTTACTTAATAGGAGAGATATTGTAGTTCTTAGAGTAATAGAGAAGTACATGAAGCAGTACGAATACGTACCACTTGACATTATAGTTTCGAAATCTAAAATGCCTGATAAGGAAGTATCCCTTTCCTTATCAAAATTGAATAGGCTTAAACTCATTAGAAGATTTAGAGGAGACTATACAGGCTACTTACTAACATACTTAGGCTACGACTGTTTAGCACTAGACGACCTTGTCCGTAGAAACATTGTTTACGCTTTAGGTCCCAAATTAGGCGTAGGGAAAGAGGCAGATTTATTTAGGGCTCTTTCACCAGCTAATGAGAAAATAGTTGTTAAATTCCATAGGATAGGTAGGGTAAGTTTTAGACATACCCGCAAATACAGACCTTACGTTGAGGATAAACCTCATATTTCATGGCTTCTGCAATCAGCAATATCTGCTGAGAGAGAATTTAAAGCGCTTTTAGAGTGCGAAAAGGCAGAAGTGAGCGTGCCTAAGGTTCTAGGTAGAAGTAGGCACGTGGTTGTAATGAGACACATTGACGGCATTCTCCTATACAAATATCGTAACCCTATAGATCCTGAGGCGATACTGCTCGATATCCTTGATAGTGTTAGAAAAGCTTTTTTAAAGGTAGGAATAGTTCATGGGGATCTTAGCGAATTTAATGTTATGGTTGAGTTCAACAATGAAAAACCTATAATAATAGATTGGCCTCAATATGTTGAAAAGGATCATCCAAGCGCTCAACAACTTCTTGAAAGAGACGTTAGATACATTACATTGTTTTTCAAGAAAAAATTTAAGGTAGAAGCGGATACAGAGAAAGCTCTTAGATACGTGAGGGGGGAAAGTGAGTCAATCTAGTGATAAAGTAGTTTTCGGAATAGACATACTCCCATCTAGCTCGCCAGCTTCCACAAGAGAACCCCATTATGCATTAGTTATTTTAAAAAACGGTGAAGTTTACGATAAAAATCCTAACGTAGCCTTACGTAGAATAATTAGGTTAGCTTGGGAATACAGACCAGCAATTATAGGTGTAGACAACATTTATGAGCTCGGCGAGAATGAACGTAGCATAGTTAAGGTCATAAGCTTACTTCCTCCGGAAACCTCGGTTATTCAAGTGAATGTTGATGAGGATAAGGTAAGTAAGCTTTGGGAAAAAGCTAAAGAAGCAAGCTTAATTTCAGAATATAGCAAGTTCCCACCTTTAAAGACAGCATATCTCGTAGCTAAACTAGCAGATATGGGTTATGGGTTAAAAATAAGGGTTTTTGAAGAAAAAACCAAAATAATAATTTCCAAGGGCAGAAGCTTCGGATCAGGAGGTATGAGTCAAGGAAGATATCAAAGACACATTAGAGGTCTAATTCTTCAAGCGGTTAAGAAGATTAAGGAAGCTTTAGATGAACACGGACTTGACTATGACATGGTTGTTAGAAAGAGCGAAAGCGGATATGACGGAGCGGTATTCATAGTTTATGCTCCAAGGGAGAAACTGTACGGAATAGTTTCAACGATGAAGGGGCACGATATTAGAGTAATTATTAAGCCCGTTTATAGGGAAAGAATAGAGTTTGAAACAGTAAAGAAGAAGCCTGTAAAAAGGAAGCCTCTCATAGTCGGAATAGATCCCGGCATATACACTGGTATAGCAATACTTGATCTCGACGGCAATGTACTAGAAGTTTTCAGCGGAAAAAACATTGATAGACACTCCATTATAAGGAAAATAGAGGAATATGGTAAACCACTAATTATAGCTTCAGACGTTTCACCACCTCCAGATACTCTAGAGAAACTTTCAACAACATTCAACGCAAAACTTTACGTACCATCTCAGAGTCTCTCGCAGAGCGAAAAAGAGGATCTCGTTAAAACATATCTGCAAAGAATAAAATGTAATATCTCAGTTACGGACAGTCATCAAAGAGACGCTTTAGCCGCAGCATTACATGCCCTAAGATTCTTCAAGCAAAAATTTGAACAAATCGACAGTTACCTTAAGAAACTAGAACTCGACCTTGATGTTGATAAGATAAGAATTGATGTCGTTAAAGGCGCAACAATAGCTTCAGCTATCGAGAAAGAGATTTATAGAAAGCTCTCACATGAGCTGAAACAGAAACATACTGAGGAAAAAGTCAGGCCAAAGAGAAAAACTAAAGAGACAAATGTTGAATCACTTCTCGTAGAAGTTGAAAAGTTAGAGAAGGAAAAAGCATTACTAAAGGAGAAACTAAGGAAAGCAAGGAACGAAATTCATGAGCTAAGAAAGCAATTGGAAATATATCATAAACAAACTAATGTGCAAATAAGGGCGATAAGGGAAATACAGTCTCTTTCTGAAGAGGTTAGAAGACTTAGTGAAGAACTTAAGAAAGTTGAAAAGGAAAACCTGGAATTACGTGAGAACATTAGAAAATTAGAAATGATGTTAAGAGAGGTCTCTAAAGGAACATATAGTATAGCTAAAACAGCAACAACACTAACATTAGCTTCCCTTTCGAAACTAGAAAGAGACTATGGCAAGCTTGAAAATTACGATATGGTATATATTGTTAATCCAGCATTTGCACAGGAAGAAGCAGTAGAACGGCTATTTAAAGAAAACATCTTAGCAGTACTTGTAGAGAAACCTTCAAGAGAGTTTAAGAGTCTTTTAGAATCTAAAGCAATACCTGTAATAGAGTTAAATGAGGTCAAGGATTACGTTATTAAAATAGGTGAAATAGTATTTTTCAAGGAAGAACTTAAAGAAGAGGCTAAAGCCAGGAAGGAAGCTTTAAGAAAGCTTATGCTTGAGAAGACAAGTATTGATCTTGAAAAGATAATTAGAGAGTATAGAAGTGAGAGATGGGGTATTTCCCTTTAAAACACTCTAACTTTACCTTCGAGAACCTCCTTAGATATTTCTGTTACTCTACTTATTTCCTCCTCAGCAATAGATGAAATTTCATTTTTAATGTTTAATGGTAATTCTTCCATATCACCTACAACTTTAATATTTGCCATCCACGGATCGTTTATTGGCCTTCCGATTTGACTTAATAATTCAACATAAACCTCTTTTATCCCAGCGACCTCCTTGATTATTTTATTTGCTATTTCCTGGGCAAGAATATTGTATATTTTACCTACATGGCTTACCGGATTCTTTCCGGCAGCTGCTTCTAAAGACATAGGTCTATTAGGTGTTATTAAGCCGTTAACTCTATTGCCTCTACCTGTAGATCCATCATCTCCATGTTCTGCTGAAGTACCTGTTACTGTAATGTAAACTATTCCCTTTTCAGGCTTATCTCCAGTATTTAAGTGAACGGTAACTTCATAGTCTGGAACATATTTTTCAGCTAACTTCTCTATTTCATTAATTACCTGTTCCTTAACTGATAGGTAATGGTCTAAGTCTGGAATTAGCCTTGAAATCATTGCTGCGGCAACGGTTAATTCAACCTTATTCCCTCTTCTTAATCCCATTACCTTGATGTCTTCTCCAACTTCGGGAAGTTTTCTCTTAAACTCCTTAGAGTTGAGGTATCTTTCAACATTTAGTACAAGGTTTTCCAGTGGAGTTAATGGTGCAAATGCAACTCCTACAGAAGTGTCGTTAGCCAATGGAACCTTTCTACCTAACTCGAAAATTTTAACTAAATCTGCTGATCCCTTACCTATTCTGTAATCAACTATAACATGTTTTTCGGGATCTAGAAATCTGAAGTTTTCTCTTATCCAGTTCTTTACAGCTTCGACAACGATTCTACCTACAGGTACAGGCTCTATCCTACCTTCACGAATAACCTCTGTCGTTGCTCTTCCCGAAACAATAATGTATATTGGATGTAGAACTTCTCCACCACCAAAAACAGGGTTAGCTTGACCGCCAACCAAAAGTGTTTTGTCTAGATTATGGTGAAGTATTACGCCAAAACTCTCTAGGTAATATTTAGAAAGAAGCCTGCTTGTCTCTTCTGAAACAGCATCCGCAATGTAGTCAGGATGACCTAATCCTTTTCTCTCAACGAATTCGACAAATAATTCTGTCGTTGCCTTTCTCTTCTCGTATTCCACGACAATGTTTTTCATAGCGTATCCCGCTTAACACTAAAGATGATGCTGTTTAAAAATTTATCTAAGAAACCTAGAATAAAATATTATTCTCAGTAATATTTATGTTTAGCACTCATTTTGGGATAGAGGGGTTATAAGCTTATTTTAACTTAATATTCTGTGAGTTTTCTACGGCTGATAGTCGGTATTTATGAATAGTATATTGCTGCCTCGAACAAGTACTCTACCATATTTAGCTATGGGCTCAGAAGAACCCTCCTTAACTTCCACGCAATCGCTAAGTAGAAGATTCATAGTGTTGTCACATTGCTCAAGTCTTCCAATGTATTCCGAACCATCTTTTAGCCTTACTAGAACTGTATTATTTATTGCGCTTCTTAGATATTTTAGCGGCGAATCTATAGGCTTCATAGCTATCTCCTAAAAAACATTTGCTTTTTGACAAACAACATGTGTAGCTATACCTACTTCAAAATCCTTTTGATAAGAGATATTTAAAAGTTTAGGTTTAAAGCGTCTTTCGTTAAGGTTCAAATCAAATACACGAAATCATGTCCACCATCGTAGACACTTCTATAGCTAATGTTAACTTGCATTTCCGTTTTCTTAGGAATAGACACTATCGTTAAGCTCCGTTTTTTAATAACCCTCTTAGTTTCCGAAATAAAGCATTCAAAATACGGAATATTCTGAACCACTGTAAATGCAAATATTGCGTTAAAACACTCATTTCTAAACGGTAGATGCTCAGCATCTGAAAGAATAAGATCTGAAAGGATCTTTTCGTTTCTAAGAATTTTCCTTTTAGCAAGTTTAAGCATATTAATGCTAATATCTACGCCAACATAGTAAGTTCTACACTTTCTACAAATTTTAGAGATATATTCGTAAAGTAAGCCTGTTCCGCATCCTAAATCGAGCATTAAAGTATCACTATCTACTATGGGAGCTAGATAGGTTTTTACAGAATCGTATTTCTCATACTGTTCACTTCTATAAAGTTCATCGTATGAGTTAAACGTTGTATTATACTTCATCATCACCTCAAGTTTCTTCTTAACTCTACTTGAAGAATTCAAGAATTCCCTTTGCGCTGGTTTTCTTTTTAGCATATTCCGTAATCACCTTGAGGTTTATTTGTTTAAACTCCAGTTTTTCCTTAGCAAGCAGTTCATAGGCTTTAGATGTTATCGATGGAGCAGCAATAATTCCCCTTATTCTCTCGTGGCCTAAGTGTTTACTTAAAGCGTCGATGTATTTTTTAAGCTGTCTTACAGCATCTACTCTAGCTGTTGACCTTTTAATTTCAACTACAACAACGTTTCCTTTGCCGTCCTTTAAGTATAAATCAATGAATCCCGGTTCAACTTTCTTCTCAATGTCTATTGTAACGAACTTTTCACCTAGCAAGGTGGGATGGGCTGCTAGAATGTCTCTTATTTCCTTTTCTGAAACGTACATGTAGAATGCTCCACTATCATGAAGTACTGAAGAAACTATGAGAGGTATTTCTGAAGCTCTTACAACAACTATTTCCCTAGGCTTCGATCTCACAGCCTTAATTATGACCTTACCTTCCTCTTCGTCAAACTCTACATTAATGTATGAAGTTTCTGGTTGCCAATTTACCGGGGAATGACCTGTAGGTCTATGTATGAGGAAGGCTCCATCAGACTTTATTATTATTTGTCTCTCGCCCTCTTCAAGTTTAGAAGAGGATCGACCATAGTATTCAACATCGCATTTAGCTATTAAATAAATATTCCTCCTACTCCTAACGGCTTTGCTAAGTACTTCGGCTGCTTTTCTTAAATCTATTCTCTCGAAAACTTCAACCTTAGCCATAACTTTCTTCTCCAAATGATAAATCAGCTAGAAACACCTATTTAAGCGGAATCGTGTATTCGAAACAGAGATGAAAACGTTGAGGAAGGCGCTATTTGTTATTGAGCATTTGGAGGATGAAGTTGGCAAGTGGGTACTGTTAGAGTACGAAAATGTAGCTAGGATTGTAGGCAAAGAAAACCTTATAATAACTAATACTAGAAACTGTGGGGAACTAGGCAAAATAGCTAAATGCGTTAATAAAGACGTTACCTCCTTCCTACGAAAACATGAGCAAGATAACATAGTTGTACTAGATCCCAAAGCCGATAAGGTATTGGAACCTTGGGATTTTATAGATAATAAGCTAAACATTATCATTATAGGAGGTATTCTCGGAGATCATCCACCTAAAGGTAGGACATGGAAACTCCTTACAACGAAAATATTGGAGAAAGGCTTCAACGTTAAGGTTAGGAATCTTGGAAAAGAACAGTTAACCATAGATGGGGCAGCTTACGTAGCATACTTAATATTCAAAGGTAAGAGGTTATCCGAAATACCTTTTCAAGAAGGACTGAGAATAGTACGTAAAATAGGGCTCATTGAACATGAAATAATTCTGCCTTATAAGTACCCTGTTCTGGATGGCAAACCTTTGGTTAATCCCAAGCTTATCGAGTATTTGGTTAAGGGGATAGTTGTTGATGAAATAAGGAGGCTTGAGAAGAGATGAAGAACTCTATGAGCGTATTAGACATTTACGTTTGGGTTAACAAGTGGGGTAGCTCATATATTGGATGTTTCGTAAACAACATATACTTAGCTGGTAATAGTGGAATTATCCTTAAATTGAACTGTAAAGGAATTGTTGAAAAACCATTAATTATTGCTGAAGCTTCTAGAAGGATACATACAACATCCCATAGCATCTCTGAGAAGGGAAGGCAAACACCTTTTCTCCAAGCGCTGAGGAAGAGGCTTAGAAACGCTATTTTAACAGGCATAGAACAGCTTGGTTGGGAAAGAGTTGTAAAAATGACGTTTGAGAAAGGAAAGGAAAAACACTATCTTTATGTTGAAATTTTACCTAGAGGAGTAATTGTTCTCACAGATTCTGAAAGCAGAATAGTTTACGCTTCACAATTCGTTAAAATGAGAGATAGGTCAATAATACCTAAGGCAAAATATGTTCCTCCTCCTTTAAAAGCGAAAAACCCGTTCGAAACGAGTATTAAAGAACTCTATGATGCTTTCTCCCAAAGGAAAAACGTCATTAAAGGCCTTATAGGTAGCTTAGGTGTTCCCGGAGAAATAGCTGAAGAAATAGTTTTCAGAGCAGGAATTGATAAGAAAACCTCAAATGTTTCACTAAGTGATTTCGAAAAACTCTATGAAATATTTAGGGAAATAGTTAATGAATCACTAGAAGGGAAAGGTTTCATAGTAAAGGATAGTTCTGGAAACTACGTTTCCGTTCTCCCCTTCAAACCTAAACATCTAATGGAGAAATACACTATCGAAGAATATCTGGATTTCAATAATGCATTAGACAAGTACTTTACAGAATTTCTGAAACAGTTAAGGATAATGGAAGCTCTAGAGGCGAAGGAGAACGAAATAGTTAGGCTAAGAAAATCCATAGAGGAAGCCATTGAAATTAAAAACAACTACATCGAAAAAGCTGAGGAATACCGTAGAAAAGGAGACTTAATAATGCAGAATCTAAACACTATAGCCTCAATTATTAATTGTTTTAGAAGCAAAAATGTCAGAAAAATGAGTTCTCAAGATGCCGTAAGGTTCTGTAATGAAACTTATGGTTCAATTAATGTAAGAGTGTTAGAGTACCTTAAGGATAAAGGAAGAATAGTTTTGATAATAAATGGTGAAGAGATTGAAGTAGACATTAGAGTTTCTCCTTATGAAAACGCAGCCAAATATTATGAGGAAGCTAAGGAGAAAAGGAGGAAGGCAAGTAGGGTTGACGAGAAAATAGCTGAGCTTAAGAGGAAATTAGAGGAGCTTCTTAAGGAAGAAAAAGTTGTTGTTGAAGAAGAGAAGGCTAAAATTAGAAAGAGGGAATGGTATGAAAGATATCATTGGAGCATATCTGAAGACGGAATATTGATTATTGGTGGAAGAGATGCCGACCAAAACGAGAGTTTGGTTAGAAAGCTTCTAGAGCCAAATGATATATTTGTGCATGCAGATGTACATGGTGCATCAGCAGTCATAGTTAAATGTGGCGGGAAAATTTCTGAGAAGGCATTAAGAGAAGCCTCAGTTATTGCAGCTTCATTCTCGAAAGCTTGGAAACAGGGGCTTGCATCAGCAGATGTTTACTGGGTTTGGGGTAACCAGGTTTCTAAGAAACCTCCTTCAGGAGAATATCTTACTAAAGGAGCATTCATGATTTACGGTAGGAAGAACTACATTAGAAATGTTCCCTTAAAGTTAGCTTTAGGTTTAGAAGAAACTGATGGTTCATTAAGAGTTATTGTCGGTTCTGAAGAAAACGTCAAAAGAAGAGCTGTAGGATACGTCATACTTACGCCTGGAAATAAAGACCCATACAGACTTGCTAAGGAAATTAAAAAGATATTCTACGAGAAATTACCTGGTAATTTAAAAGCTAAGGTGAAAGTGCTGTCTGAAGATGAAATAGCTATGGAGATTCCGGGGCCTTCTACCATAGGAAAAGTTGTTATTCTAAAACGCTCTTAGCCTAAACATGTGGTGACATGTTTTGTCCGAACCTGAAGAAGAGGAAATTCTTGTTGAAGAAATCATGAGTACCCCACCTATAACTGTGAGTCCTGATTCTTCTGCATCGGAAGTAGCAAAGATAATGACTGAAAAGAAAATAGGATGTGTAGTTGTTGTTGAAAACAATAGGGTCGTCGGAATAGTTACGAGAAGGGATCTTATAGAAAAGGTTTTAGCTAAAGAGAAGAATCCATCAAAAACTAAGGTTAGAGAAATAATGTCCTCACCAGTAATCTATGTTGAACCTAAAGCTCCAATCTTAGAGGTAGCTAAGATAATGTCTAAACATGGTATAAGACATGTCCCCGTCTTAGATTCTAAAGGTTTAGTGGGTGTTATCACGGATAAAGACATTCTTTCCGTAGCTCCTGACCTAATAGAGGTGCTTACTATAAGAAAGTATTCAAGCTAGATTCCATACTATTTTTCAAGAAAAGTATATTTCACGCAAAAAGAAAGTATAGTATTTGAGGTTGCATAGTGTGGAACTTCTAAAATACATTGTCACAAGTTATCCACAACTGTCTTTAAACGATCTAGCAACAAAGGCACGCGCCATAATGAGAGATTATGGCTTAAGAGTAATTCCCGTCGTTGAGAAAGGAAGATTAGTAGGTGTAGTGTATAGAACCAATGTTTTATCGGCAACATCCTCTAAATCAAACTTGCTAGTTAGAGACATAATTTACGAGCCAAAAGTCGTTTTAAAGATGGACGATAATGTAAAAGAGGCTATTTTGAAAATGCTTAAAGCTGACGAATGGTATGCCCCAGTTGTTGATGAAAACAATGTGTTTAAGGGAATTTTTGGTATCGACAGTATAATTAAGGAGTTTTACGATAAGGGGATACCCGCAAATAAGAGATCCGTAGAGGAAATCATGACCACAGAGGTTATCTATGTAAATGATGACGAAGAATTACCTACAGTGTTCTATAAAATGCTTAAGCACCAATACGCAGGTCTCCCCGTACTTGATAGGAAGGGTAAGGTTGTAGGAATAATAACGCAGCATGACCTTCTAAAGTCAGGTTTTACACGTTTACACCTAGAATCTGAGAGAGCAAGCGGGTATAAGAGAGTGAAAGCTAGGGACATAATGAGCGTTGATGTTGTAAAGTTTCCTCCGACAGCAACAATAGGTGATGTAGCTAAAGCCATGGTTGAAAAGGATATTGGCAGAGTAATTATTGTAGATAGAGAAAATAAACTGTTAGGAATTGTTGATAGAGAAGACATCGTAAAAGCATATATTCCATATCTTTAACACCTATACTCCTGCTTAAGAAGGTGCATAACACATGTCAAGATCTATAAGGTTCGTTAGCCCTAAAAGGAGAAGGCTACTGGAAGGGCAAAGATTTCTAAGAAGCGACGGAAAACCTAACTTTTCAACGAGAGTGTATGAGAAACCGGGAGAACTATATTTAATAGCTAAGAAGCCTGTTGTAACAATAACTCAAGTCGAACCCGTAGGTAAAGCTGTAAAGACCATGACCGATAAGGGTTTTAGAAGACTACCGGTAACTACAGCTACAGGAGAGCTTAAAGGAATAATTACGGCAACGGATATTGTAAACTATTTTGGTGGAGGGGAATTCTTCAACATAATAATTAATAGGCATGGAGGCAACATTTACAAAGCTCTTGAAGAACCGGTATCTTCAATAATGAATAAGAACCCAATATATGCTACTGTGAATGATAACTTAGCTTATGCTATAGAGCTTATGGTTAAATACAATGTTGGAGGCTTACCTGTAGTAACACCAGATGACATGAGAGTTTACGGAATAATAACCGAGCGTGATATAATAAATTATCTTGGAGGTAAAGAGGTAGGAGTTAAAGTACGGGATGTAATGACTAGAAATGTAATAACGTTGCCATATGATGTTTCAATAGGTGAAGCAGCAAAGACAATGATTAAAATGGGGTTCAGAAGAATACCGCTAATTGATAGGGAAGGTTATGTGAAAGGACTAATTACGGCTAGGAGTATAGTTAGATTCTTCGGAACGAACAAGGTTTTCGAATACGTAATTACAGGCAAGATAGAGGAAGCACTTAGTGCTCCAGCTTTTGAAGCAGCAATACAGGACATTGTTATGGTATCTCCTGAGGAAGATGTTGGAGATGCAGCAACTAAAATGTCGAATGCAGGTATGGGTTCAGCTCTGGTAATTGAAGATTCAAAACTCGTAGGAATAATTACTGAAAGAGACATTATGATTCTACTTGTTATTAAGAGGTGAAAACAAACTTGCCACCTAAGGTCCTAAGGTATATGTCATCACCTGTTATTGCAGCCTCTCCCGCAGACAATTTAGCGCATATCAGAAACTTAATGCTTAGACACGATATAAGCACTGTAGTTATTATAGATGAGCGAAAGAGGCCTGTAGGAGTGGTTTCACGTAAGGAGCTTCTTAGGGTTGCTGTAGCTAAAAACTGGTTTTCGAGACCAATAGATAGGATTTTAGCGTCGGAAGT
>JAGGUY010000021.1 GCA_021158265.1 Thermoprotei archaeon | reverse complement strand
CAAGAACATCCCATGACCCATACTTTTCCGTTTCAGGAGAACCGGGACAGAAGGGGCATTTGAATTCTTTTTCAGAGGGTCTCCAAGGCCTTTTACCTCTATGTCCAGCAACTATAACCCACTGGTTTATTAGAGGATTCCACCTTATTTCGTGAACTATGTTTTCCGGCAAAACAAGTTTCACCCTAGAATTTTCCATGTAAAACTAATGTTCAAAGCACCGTTTAATACTTAATTATCATTAACGACATAGTTTAACAAGGTAAGCTATGGGGTGAAACATGTGAGTTCTACAAAAATACATTTACCATTAGCCTTCATAGAACCTCCGGAAGGAGCAATAGGTGCTCCTCCTGAATCTGAAAGGTGGTTTAGGGAAATCGAGGAGAAAACACTGAACAACTTACGCAAAACGTTTCCACACATAAGCTTCAAAATTTACCGTATAAGAACTCCTGAGGAAGCAAACGAATTCGTAGAATCTGAAAGGGGAAGCTTAGGATACGTTACGATCGTACTAAACTGTATTGCCGGGCTCGTTAGGCCAATATTTTTCAGCGGAAAACCAGTTATAGCAATAGCTGAAACCTATGGTGGATCCGGAGAATTCCTACTCGAATACTCTAGAGCTCTAAGCAAAGGATACCCTATAATAGGTATTGTAACTAGAGAACCTTGGAACACTAATGTTCTTAGAAAAGTAGGGTTACTTGAAACACTCTATAAGCTTAGAAACACGAAAATACTTTTCATCGTTAGCCCAAGTGAGGAATATCTTTTAAAGCTAGAGTATCCGCTAAGCATACACTTGTACTCGGCACTTAGAGATCTACAGTCAATAGCTGGAATTACACCTGTAGTTCTCAACGCCCAAGACTTCGTAAACAAATACTACAGTACAGTTAGTGATGAGGAGGCAAAGAAGGTAGCCGAGAAATGGGTTAAGGAAGCATCCGAAGTTCGCGAAGAAAAATCGGATGAGATACTGAAGTCAGCTAAAATGTATTTGGCCATGAAGAAAGCAGCAGAGGACTATGGTGCAAACGCTATCGCAATAGACTGTATAGTGTTAAGAAACACAGGAATTCTTGAAGCATGGCCCTGTCTAGGATATATGGAGCTATGGTATGATAATGTAATGTCTGTTTGCGAAGCAGATCCCTACTCAGCATTAGCTATTGTTTTAGGGAAATACCTTGCCGGAGTAAATGGCTTCGTAGTTGATGTAGCAGTAGATAGTGTGAAAGAGGAGCTAGTTTACTACCACTGCTACGCTCCAAGAAATCCGCATGGTAGCTCATCTGAGAAACTGCCTTACACAATAACCTCGGCTCACTTAGGGTTTAAACACGCGTCAGTAGCTGTGAAACTACCTATTAATGAAACAGTAACTGCGGTAGGGCTTATTCCGGACGAGAGAAAACTCATAATACATACGGCAAAAATCGTTGACATAGAATTTTCAGAGTATGCGTGCTCAGTTAAGCTCGTAGGTAAAGCAAACGTTAAAGCGATAATGAGGAATTGGCCTTGGAAATCAGGTTGGCATAGGGTTCTATTCTTCGGAGATTTAAGAAACGAGTTTAAGGAAATCGCTACACTTCTAAACTTAGAGGTTCTAGAGGAGGATATGTTATGACTAAGGAGCTAAAAGTCGTTATTCAGCCTGTGAAAATGAAGAGCGCATTGGAAATATGGGATTCCGATGAAACACCAATAGCTAAAATAGCTTGGGTTAGAGGACCTAAGAAACCCAGGGACTTGCTTAAAAGCACCGAGAAACCACCCATAGATGTTAGCTTAGAAGCTCTTGAAAAAATGGGGTTAGTTAAGGTTCTAGAGCCCATCAAATTTTCTTCACCAGAGGATGTGAAGAAAATTTCGGATGACGTAGATGCTATCTTAATTGGGGATAGTGAGGACTGGTTAGCCGATGAATCATTGCTTGACGCTTTAGCTTCACTAAATAAGCCATTGCTTACGGAATGGGATAGTTGGGGCTACTCAATCCATGGGAGAATTTCGAAGTTTAGATTCAAAAGGTACAGGCATGTGAAAAGATACTATACCATGGGGGCTTCTGATGTACTAAGCTTAATTAGAGCACTAAGGGGATGGAAGACCATCAGAACTCTAAAAGTGCTTTATATTGGAAGGTATCCTTCACATAGTGTAGCGGCAAGCCCCGAAATAACATTCGATAAGTTAAAGGAGAGGTTTGGTAGTGAAGTGGTTCAAATAGGGTTTAAAGAGTATGTTGAAGAAGTTGATTCAGTAAGCGACGCTGAAGTTAAAGACATGGTTGAGGAGTGGAAGAGAAACTTCGTATTCCTAGACAATAGAGCTAACATGGTGAAGCATTATGCGAAAATATATGTTGCACTAAAGAAGCTCATGAACAGGTATGGGGCAAATTCCTTAACAGTAGATTGTGCGGGACTACCCGATCTAGAATATGTTCCATGTTTAGCGTTTTCCTTACTGATAAATGAGGGAGTACCATGCGGTTGTGAAGGAGACTTACCTACGCTTTACACTTTAGCTCTATTAATGGGTGTTTCAGGTAAACCAGCGCTAATGGGTAATTTAAATGAGAATGTTACACATTCCGATATCGAGAATAACATTGTTGTTGTAAACCATGACGTAGTACCACCATATTTTGCCTGTATAGGCTGTAAATACTATGTTAGAGACTATCATGCGATGGGTAAGGGTGCTACACCTTACACAGAACTCATTGAGGGTATGGATGTTACTTTAGCTGGAATGCATTGGGACATGGATTCCCTCTGGGCTACTAAGGGGAAAGTTGTTTGGACAAAGGATTTTGTTCACTGCAGACTAGGTGTTGGAGTTAAAGTGGAAAACGCTAAGAAAGTTAGTAAGGAAGCTTTCGGACACCATGTAGCTCTCATATACGGTAATTACATTGAGGAATTAGAGAGAGCAACCGAGCTTCTTGGGTTAAAATTTGTCAAACTCTAAACATCTTTTTTAACTATGTGTGTAAACATTATTTAGAGTGTGCATTAGAAACGTTAATATTGTCCAATTACAAAACTCTATAATTGGTGTAGAAAGTGTCTGCAAAGATTTCTACTCCGGTTTTCATCGTAGCTTTAATTATCGTCGCACTAATTGCTGGTGCAATAGGCTATTTTGCGAAACCTACGCCTCCGCCGCCTCCACCTAAGCCAGGAGAGGGTATGACAATTTACTGGATAGGTGGTGCGGCTGGAGATCCATTCGACGCTAGACTATATAAGGGAGCTACTGATGCTGCAGACCTATTAGGTATAAAGCTGGTTTACGTGCATACTAAATGGGATCCTGACAAGATGGTTGCAGAATTTAAGAAGGCCATTGCAGCTAATCCTGACGGAATAGTTGTAATGGGTCATCCAGGATATGAGGCATTAGCTCCACTGTTTGAGGAAGCAGCAAAGAAGGGAATACTTGTAACACTAGCTAATGTAGACATACCTGAGCTTAGAGAGAAATACTGGTTCACAGGATATGTTGGCCAGAACCTCTACCAGTCAGGATATACGCTAGCTAAAGCCGCTCTCGAAAGGTTCCCTGACAGGTTAAAGTCTGGAGCTAGAGTAGCAATATTCTCCGGAAGCTGGGAGCAACCAGCTAGAGCTTTGAGAGCTAGAGGTGTAGAGGACGCATTTAAAGAAGCAGGATTAATTGTTGATAGAGTTTCGCACCCACCAGAGGTTTACGGAAGCCCTGCCGAAGGATTATCCTATGTTTCAGGATACCTAGCTAAACATCCAGACGCGGTGCTACTGTGCTTCGACGGCGGTGGAACAACAGCTGCTGCAGCAGACTACATGAAATCCCTAGGTAAGAAGCCTGGAGAAATACTTGTAATAGGATTCGACCTAACACCAGGCTCTGTTAAGGGTCTTAAGGAAGGATACGTGCAATTAGTAATAGATCAGCAACCATACTTGCAAGGATTCTTAACCGTACTTAACCTGTTCCTAAGCAAGAAATACCAGTTCGCAGGACTCTACATTGATACTGGAGGAGCAGTAATAGGTCCAGAAGAAGTAAAGTATGTAGAGAAACTAGTAGAGGAAGGATACAGGTAACGCGAGATTTTTAAATAAACTATTTATTTTTCACTACCCATATTAACTACATTTTTCTAATGTAATGAGTAGGAGGTTAGGGGAGACTATATGCCCGAGGAAAAATACATAGTTGAAACAGTAAATCTCGTTAAAAGATTCGGCGACGTAGTTGCTTTAAAGGGGGTAAACTTCAAAGTAAGAGTTAATGAAATTGTTGGGCTAGTTGGGGACAACGGTGCTGGAAAATCAACCTTAGTTAAAATCCTAGCTGGAGTATATGCTCCAACAGAAGGAGAAATTATAATTAAGGGTCAGAGATTCAAAAGACTAACACCTAGGAAAGCATATGAACTAGGAATAGTTCTTGTGCATCAGGAAAGAACTTTATCAGAAAACCATACGATATGGAGAAACATTTTCATGGGAAGAGAGCTTACGGGGCCACTGGGATTTCTTAAAATAAGCGAAATGAGGGAGAGAGCGCAGAAACTACTTAAAGAAATAGGGTTAAAAGCCATCCCCCCGGACTTCCCTGTAAAGTATCTTTCGGGAGGGTATAAGCAAGGAGTACAGATAACTAGGGCTCTATGTTTCGAAGCAGACCTAGTAATACTTGATGAGCCAACTATTCAGCTTTCACTAGCTGAAGTTCAGAGGGTACTTGAGTATGTTAGGGAGCTTAAGAAGAGAGGTAAGTCAAGCATTTTCATAAGCCACAACATCTACCATGTATATCCTGTTGCCGACAAATTCGTAATTCTAGATAGAGGGAGAATTGTTGGAGAATTCCTTAAGAAAGACCTTACGCCAGACGATCTCTCGCACATAATGATTTCAATAGCTAGAACGGGAAGGGTTCCTCCAGAGTATAGGGAAATAAATCTAATAAGTAGTTAAACACCATGTTTAATTAGCGTTTACAAGGTGTTCTAGCTATGGGTAAGAGAAGTGTTTTACCGAAACAGCTTAAAACACCTTATTTCACCGGAATAACCGCTAAGTACAAATTGCAAATAGCGATACTAGCAATATTTCTAATGCTGTGGCTAATATTTTTCGCAATAAACCCATCAGGTTTCTCAAACCCATACACCTACACTGCAATGTTTTCCGTAGCGCCATTCACGATAATTCCAGCGCTAAGCCTAACATACGTGATTATTCTCGGCGAAATAGACCTGTCTTTCCCGTCAGTTATGGCTTTAGGGGCGCTCGTACTAACGTTAACGTGGAAAACCTTCGGTCCAACACCTCTAGGGCTTCTCCTAGCTCTTTCGGCAGGATTGCTTGCTGGATTACTTAACGGAATTCTGATTACAAAATTTCAGATACCCTCGCTAATAGCAACGATAGGTACGATGTTCCTATGGAGAGGATTCATACTCGTAGTAACTCAGGGTTACGGAATACCTTTAGGAGAATATCGTGGGCTACCAATATATGAAATGCTCGTAGGCAGGATAGGAATAATTCCTGTCCAGATAATATGGACGGTCATTATAGCTTTAGTGCTATGGGTTATTCTAAACTTCCACAAGTTCGGAGCATACGTTTACTACACTGGAGATAACAGAATAGCCGCTAAAATGCTTGGAATAAACACTGATAAAGTGATTATCTCGGTATATATGATTCACGGGGCTATAGCTGCTTTCGCAGGAGTTCTGGCAACACTTGAAATGGCAACTTTCTGGCCTGCTCTCGGAGAAATCTACTTGATGAAGTCCATAGCTTCAGTAATAGTTGGAGGAACTCCGGTAACTGGAGGTATAGGTACAATATTCGGAACATTCATTGGCGGACTAATACTGGAACTTATTGAAACAGGAATTTTAGCGGTTGGAGTTACAGGGTTCTGGATAAGGCTTGTACACGGACTAGTCATTATAATAGCGTTAATAGCCCAAGTACTGATAAGGAGAAGTGAAATGAGGAGAATGAGAGTTGTAGAGTAAAGGGGAAAGCATTATAAAACATTTCTTCTCTAATTCATTAAGGGTTTTATTGTCCCGAAACAATTGGGGTTCAAAGGTAAAGGTCGTTTCTGGAAACTATGCTCTATCTATCCTAACTAAGCTTAGAGATAAGAGAACGGGTCAAATAGAGTTTAGGAAGGGTCTTGTAAGGTTAGGTAGGGTTCTTGGACTAGCAATATATAATGATATGCCAGCTAAGAAAGTTACTGTAGAAACACCTCTTGGAATAGCTGAAGGCATAGAGGTACCCGATGCTGAAAACGTAGTTATAATAACTGTTCTTAGAGCAGCAATGCCTCTAACAGAGGGATTAGTTAAAATATTTCCATCAGCAAGGCAAGGAGTTGTTTCAGCTAGGAGAGTTGAAGAGAAAGGTATGAAACCCGGATATGTTTTTGAAATAGAATTAACCTATGTTAGAATACCTGAAATAAGACCTGAAGACACAGTTATAATAGCTGATCCAATGCTAGCTACAGGGTCAACAATAGTGGCTGTTTTAAAAGAAGTTCTTAAGAGAGGGAGAGCTAAGAAATACATTATCGCATCTGTTATAGCAACTCCCGTAGGAATAGAGAAGATTCTTAAAAACTACCCTGAACTCAACATTACAATATACACTGTAGGTATTGATAGAGAAATAAACGATAAGGGCTACATTGTTCCAGGACTAGGTGATGCTGGGGATAGAGCGTTCGGAGGCTGTTTCTGGGGTGTTGGTACTTTAAGTGGTTTCTAAATACTTTAGCACTATATAGCCTCGGAAAGATTTATAGTTTCGGAAGCTTAGGGGTTTGATTGGTGACTTCGGGGTTCCGAGAGCCGTAGGGCTATGAGCCCCTAGGCAACTAGCGGGCAAGCCACTGCGGTGAAGGGGCCCCGAGAGGAAGCGTAAT
>JAGGUY010000027.1 GCA_021158265.1 Thermoprotei archaeon | reverse complement strand
TGGAGATATATGCCCCCACCACCATTCTTCTACTATCCACCACCTCAAACACCATATCAGCAACCACAGCAACAGCAAACACAACCTCAACAGCAGTATCCGCCGCCTTACCCTCCAGCACCATACTTCATGCCTCCACCGCCACCTATGACCCCTGAAGAAGAACTTGCAATGCTCGAAGATTACAAGAAAGCACTAGAGGAGGACTTAAGGGATCTTCAGGAAGAGCTTCGAAGTGTTGAGGAGAGAATAAAGGAGCTTAAAGAAATTATCAAAAGAGGTAAAGGACAGTACTGAAGATGATTATGAAATGTCAGGATACGGTTATGGCGGATACGGTTACGGTAAAGGAGGAGGTAGAGGAGGTCCAGGAAGGGGCGGACCACTGGGAGGAAGTAGAAGGTTTAGATGCTTAAACTGCGGATACGAATTCGAAGTACCCTTCGGACAACCAAAACCTATGAGCTGCCCAAAATGTGGAGCACCGGCAAACATGATTGTTAGAGTGGATAGGGGACGAGGAAAAGGGTGGAGACATGGACAGGGCGGTAGAGGAGGTTTTAGAGGAGTTTCAAGAATTACATAAGCCAAACTTTTTTCTAAACTCTAATAACCAATCCTACATGCCCATCCCCATATTTTTCAGGAAAACGGTTTTCAAGAAGCCTTCTGAAGCCATCGCCGCTACAGTGAATAGGATATATCTTGTAAGTAACTATTTCCGCAAGCTTGCTAGCTATTTTTGCAATTTTACTTTCAGAAGCCCCGGCTAAATGAAAACCTCCGAGAACAATGTACGGTTTAGCGTGTAAATCCTTACAAGCCTTCTTAACAATAGACAGTATTCCGGGATGAGCACAGCCAACAATAATAACTAAGCCTTTACCGCTAACATTTACAGCTAATGCTTGCTCCCAAGGTGGCCCGTAAAGTTCACCTATTACGTAAACGTTGTCTATAATGTTTAACGTATCATTAACTTCTACGAGGGTTAAGCCTAGGGATTTAACGTAGTCTTTAAGTGCTTTTGAAGCTTTCAGAGGAACGTAAACTCTTAAGCCCATGTTTCTGAAAACTTCTAATCCCCCACAGTGATCGTGATGTTCGTGTGAAATAACTACGTAGTCTATATCGCTTAGAGAATAACCTAGCTTTGCAAGGTTTTCACGGAGAATCCTAGGCGAAGGTCCTGTATCGAAAAGTATTGTATGGTTATTTCCTGTTTCAACCAGGACACTTATTCCCCATGTTGTTTCATAACCGTTAAAACCGTAGTTATCTACGACAACAGCTACTTCTACCGTGTAATTTGTTGTTTCCTGAGTCTCCTCCACATTCGCTTTATGCTGTGTTGGTGCTAGAAGGTATGTTGAAATAGCTATGGCTAACAGTAAAACTATTATTATGAGGATACTGTAGAGTTTAGGCATGATATGTTACCCTAGTGTTTGAGTTGTCTGTTTTAAACTCTGCAGGTTATTTAATTTACGTCTTGCTTTAACCATGGGAAAAATTATAATACCATGACTTCATGAATCTAGCTTAAAGAATTAGAGGGAGGGTTTATTGTGAAAAGCAAATACCTAATAATCAATGCTTCTAAAGAGAAAATAGGTGTTGAAGAACTAGATAGGGAAGACGTTATAGGCCCTATAAGTTGGGGACTATACTGTCATCTAGAAAAATACGGTAGCTACAATTACGACATATTTGATGAGCACAATGTTCTATGTTTTGGAGCTGGAAAGCTTGCTTGGAGCGAAATATATGGTACAAGAAGGCTTGTTTTCACATTTAGATCGCCACTTTGGGGAGGATTCTTCCTCTCAAGCATGGGTGGTGCAGCATATATTTTCAGATATTTAGGAGTGGATTTCGCAGCAGTTGAAGGTAAAGCTAAGGAACCACTAATTGTAGCTCTAAAATCCGATGCTAATGGGAATATTGAGGCAAAATTCGAAAGCATACCTGAAGAAAAACTTCTCGAAATATATAGGGGATATAAGGGCAAAGTAGGAGCATTCGCGCTGATAGAGTATGTTGCTGAAAAATACGGTAAATGGTACATGGAAACCAAGGCGCCAATGAGAATAGTAGCTGTTGGTCCAGCATCCATGTTCACACGTAACGGTGCATTAGTATCTTACGCTTCAAGAGACACTAGATTCACCGGTAAACCAGTTGAGTTCTCAGCTAGGGGAGGTCCGGGATCAGTCCTCTACAGAGCCCACAAGGTTGCAGCAATAGTTTTCGGAGGAAACTACATTAAGAAACCCAAATTCCCAAGGTCAGATCTCTCCAACTTCAAAGTTCTCAACGAGATCTTCACCAAATACTTAGGTAAACCAATGAATCAAGCAATAATGGATGCTACAGTGAAGTACCGCTACGATCCTAAAACGAAAACCGGAGGAACCTTCGGAAACGACTACGCATACTATGACGGATTAAACCCGGTATTCAACTGGACATACATTTACTGGGGTCGTGAGGAAAGAACGAGATTCTACAAGGAAGTTCTTGAGAAAACATATCTTGAACCGTTCAATAAGGAAGCTATTGAGAAGAAGCAGTGGAGAACATGTGATGAACCATGTACTGCTGTTTGTAAGAAAATGTATAAGGGGTACAAGGTAGACTACGAACCATACTGTTCATCAGCCGCTGATGCCGGAGTTCTAGATTTAGATGTGGCAACGGAAGTTGTCGATTTAGTTGATGCAGTAGGTTTCGACGCAATAGAGTTTGGAAACACAGTATCATGGATCATGGAGCTTCTTGCCAAGGAAATGCTTAAGCCCGAAGAAGTAGGTGCCCCAGCGAAACCATACTTCGACCACAAACTATTCTACGATCTATCTAAGGTAAGGGAGCTTTCAGAACACAATGCTAAAATAGTTAAGGAGCTAGCTTGGAAGATAGGTTTTGGCGAAGGAGAAATACCCAAAATAATAGGTGAAGGAATTAGGAGAGCAGCTTTCAAACTAGAGGAAATGTTTAGCGAAAGAATGAAGGACGTAAGGTTCAGAGACCTAGCAATATATGTCCCATTCGGCCCAGACGGAAGCCTCACACCAGCAATGTACTGGGGTCCTGGAAACATAGCCCCAATACCGATAATTGGAAAGTACCTCACATACTACCACGGAATATTTGTTGAACCAGAAGCATTAGCTGAAAAAGCTATTGGAAGAGCAATCAAAGAGCTATACTCTGAGGAAGGTGGTCTCTGCAGATTCCATAGAGGATGGGCTGAGAAAATACTTCCAAAACTATACTATGAAGCATTCGGCGTAGAAGTAGACTTCGACCTCCACAGTAAAAAACTACTTCAGAAAATAATAGAGTACGATAAGAAAGCAGGATACAAGCCAGTTTTCTGGGAAAGCAAGAAAGTACTAGACTACTTCATACTATCAGCTCAGGAATACGGAGCAGAACAATGGTATGAAAAGCTAAGGAAAGAAGGCGTTGAAGCAGCAAAAGAGTACTGGCTAAGATTCCTTAGAAAGGAAGAGGAAATTTTAGAGATAAGCTGGGAAATAGAATACTAACCTCTACCTAACAATTTCTTTCAACAATTTCTCAACATTTTCCAAAACATATTTAGCGTAGTTCAGAGCTTCTACAGCATCATCTCTAGTGTAAAGTTCTTCAGGCGGTATAAGTGCTTCCTCATCACCATACATGGCCAGTTCTCTTTCCTTCCTTAGCTTCCTCGAGATAGAAGCTAACTTATCTATTATCTCGGAGAACCATTTGGGGAACCGTTTCCTTTCTCTTTTAAGAACGGGGCCTACATCATGCCATTTAGGTGGTTCGACACCTACGAGCCTCAGTGAAGCCTTAAGAGCGAGCTCGACGGCTTCCTGAGACTGCCTAATAACGTATGGATAGTTTCCTCTATTTAACGCCTCAGATGCATGAACCATTCTCTCCCTAGCTTGCCTAATGTTTGATCTTGCCAGCTCTAAACTATTCAATGGTTATCACCTCTCCGAATCTGAAGTTTCTCTTAAGCCTCCAGTACCACTTCTTACCCATCCACACTCTCTCAGCACCTAGTTCTTCAAGCTTCCTCTTAAGCCTCAAAAGTATTTTCTCGAAGAAACCGTTTCTATCGTAAACTATGACTGCATCTTCAACCATGTCGAGATATAGTGGGGAAATTTTCGAAGCTTCCTCAGGTGTTTTAATTATGGGTGAGAAGGAAATATAGTAGCCTTTATCGAAGAGCGCGTTCAGGTCCTTTTTCAGCTTCTCCTCGGCTTTCTCGAAAAGTTCAACCCTTCTAAACCTCCCCTTAGGTAGGTTCTTAACTACCAGTAGAAGGTCTATGTCACTATCCCTCCTATAATCGCCTCTAGCAACGCTTCCGAAAACAACAAGCGAAACAAGGTTTTCGCCAAAAACCTCCAATAGGAGGCTTAGAAGTTTACCTAAAACACTACGGTAGGGCTCATCTAGGTTCTCTAAACCTTTCCTCCACACCTAAACCTCTCCACCAAACACAGCTATAGGGTCTCAGCAGGAACCTGTCTAAGAAATATTTGTTCCTTCTAGTTATTAAGAGAATACCCTATCGCTCAGAATTTCCCAGGACTAAACATGTCATTCTGTGCGTGGAAAGCTTATCTTTACGTTCAGGGATAAGTGTTTAGCGGTGCTATCGTGGAGGAAGAAGCAATTGTTTTACGCGGTAGGATTGCTAGGAATATTAGGGAGAAAGCAGCAAAACTAGGTGTAAGTGTCGACGAGTACATT